>NZ_JBKGFP010000005.1:0-21823 GCF_046557535.1 Pseudomonas sp. S1(2024) | reverse complement strand
TTTCGCGACACAAGGCCGCTCCTACAGGATAGCGGCGCCCTTCAGACCGGCGCCGTCCCTGTAGGAGCGGCCTTGTGTCGCGAAAGGGCCGCAAAGCGGCCCCAGCTTTTCTCTAGTGATTAAAGCGCTGCAATCCGCGCATGCTGCTCGGTGAAGTTGGCCAGGGCCTGTTCGGACTCGGCCAGCTTGGCGCGTTCCTTCTCGATCACGGCAGGTGGTGCCTTGTCGACGAAGGCGGCGTTGGACAGCTTGCCACCCACGCGTGCCACTTCACCCTGCAGGCGCTGGATTTCCTTGTTCAGGCGCGCCAGCTCGGCATCCTTGTCGATCAGGCCGGCCATTGGCACCAGCACTTGCAGGTCACCGACCAGGGCGGTGGCCGACAGCGGCGCTTCGTCGGCATCGCCCAGTACGGTGAACGATTCGACCTTGGCCAGCTTCTTCAGCAGGGCTTCGTTTTCCTGCAGGCGACGCTGGTCGTCGGCGTTGGCGTTCTTAAGGAACAGCGGCAGCGGCTTGCCCGGGCCGATGTTCATTTCGGCGCGGATGTTGCGCAGGCCGACCATCAGCTCCTTGAGCCACTCGATGTCGCCTTCGGCGGCAGCATCGATGCGGCTTTCATTGGCCACCGGCCATGGCTGCAGCATGATGGTCTTGCCTTCGATGCCGGCCAGCGGCGCGATGCGCTGCCAGATTTCTTCGGTGATGAACGGCATGAACGGATGCGCCAGGCGCAGCGCCACTTCCAGCACGCGCACCAGGGTGCGGCGGGTGCCACGGGCGCGCTCGACCGGGGCGTTCTCGTCCCACAGCACCGGCTTGGACAGCTCCAGGTACCAGTCGCAGTACTGGTTCCAGATGAACTCGTACAGCGCTTGGCTGGCCAGGTCGAAGCGGAACTGCTCCAGCTGGCGGGTCACTTCGGCTTCGGTACGCTGCAGCTGCGAGATGATCCAGCGGTCGGCCAGCGACAGCTCGTAGGCCTCGCCGTTCTGGCCGCAGTCTTCGCCCTTGTCCAGCACGTAGCGGGCGGCGTTCCAGATCTTGTTGCAGAAGTTGCGGTAGCCTTCGACGCGGCCCATGTCGAACTTGATGTCACGGCCGGTGGAGGCCAACGAGCAGAAGGTGAAGCGCAGGGCGTCGGTGCCGTAGCTGGCGATACCTTCGGGGAACTCGGCCTTGGTCTGCTTGGCGATTTTTTCGGCAAGCTTGGGCTGCATCATGCCGCTGGTGCGTTTTTCCAGCAGGGCGTCGAGGGTGATGCCGTCGACGATGTCCAGCGGGTCCAGCACGTTGCCCTTGGACTTGGACATCTTCTGGCCCTGGCCGTCACGTACCAGGCCGTGCACGTATACGGTCTTGAACGGTACCTGCGGGGTGCCATCCTCGTTCTTGATCAGGTGCATGGTCAGCATGATCATGCGCGCAACCCAGAAGAAGATGATGTCGAAGCCGGTTACCAGCACATCGGTGGAGTGGAATTTCTTGAGGAACTCGGTCTGTTCCGGCCAGCCCAGGGTGGAGAAGGTCCACAGGCCCGAGCTGAACCAGGTGTCGAGTACGTCGTCGTCCTGGCGCAGGACCACGTCGGCGCCCAGGTTGTGCTTGGCGCGCACTTCTTCCTCGTTGCGGCCGACATAGACCTGGCCTGCCTCGTCGTACCATGCCGGGATGCGGTGGCCCCACCACAGCTGTCGGCTGATGCACCAGTCCTGGATGTCACGCATCCAGGAGAAGTACATGTTCTCGTACTGCTTGGGCACGAACTGGATGCGGCCATCTTCCACGGCGGCGATGGCAGGTTCTGCCAGCGGCTTGGTGGAAACGTACCACTGGTCGGTCAGCCACGGCTCGATGACGGTGCCCGAACGGTCGCCTTTCGGCACTTTCAGCGCGTGGTCGTCGATGCTCACCAGCAGGCCCTGGGCATCCAGGTCGGCGACGATCTGCTTGCGTGCGACGAAGCGGTCGAGGTTGGCGTACTGGGCCGGCAGGCGGGTGTCCACCTGATCGTTGATGCTGCCGTCGAGGTTGAAGGCCTGCGCGCTGGCCAGCACGAAGGCATTCTTGTCGAAGATGTTCAGCAGCGGCAGGTTGTGGCGTTTGCCGACTTCGTAGTCGTTGAAGTCGTGGGCCGGGGTGATCTTCACGCAGCCGGTACCGAACTCGGGGTCGCAGTAGTCGTCGGCGATGATCGGGATGCGGCGGCCGACCAGCGGCAATTCGACGAACTTGCCGATCAGTGCCTGGTAGCGCTCGTCGTTCGGGTTGACTGCCACGGCCGCGTCACCCAGCAGGGTTTCCGGACGGGTGGTGGCGACGACCAGGTAGTCCTTGCCTTCGGCGGTCTTGGCGCCGTCGGCCAGCGGGTAGCGCAGGTTCCACAGGTGGCCCTTCTCGTCGTGGTTTTCCACTTCGAGGTCGGAGATGGCCGTGTGCAGCTTGGTGTCCCAGTTGACCAGGCGCTTGCCGCGGTAGATCAGGCCGTCTTCATGCAGGCGCACGAAGGCTTCCTTGACCGCTTCGGACAGGCCGTCGTCCATGGTGAAACGCTCGCGGCTCCAGTCGACCGACGAGCCCAGACGGCGGATCTGACGGCTGATGTTGCCGCCGGACTGGTCCTTCCATTCCCAGACCTTTTCCAGGAACTTTTCGCGGCCCAGGTCATGACGGTTCTGGCCCTTGGCCTCTAGCTGGCGCTCGACCAGCATCTGGGTGGCGATACCGGCGTGGTCGGTGCCTGGCTGCCACAGGGTGTCGCGGCCTTGCATGCGGCGGAAACGGATCAGGGCGTCCATGATCGCGTTGTTGAACCCGTGGCCCATGTGCAGGCTGCCGGTCACGTTCGGCGGCGGGATCATGATGGTGTAGGACTCGCCTGCACCTTGTGGAGCGAAATAGTTCTCGGACTCCCAGGTGTTGTACCAGGAAGTTTCGATGGCGTGCGGCTGGTAGGTCTTATCCATGCGCGGCGGGACCCTGTGCATTTATTCGGGAAAGCCGGGAAGTATAACCAAGCTGGGGGCCGCAGGCGACAAGCTGCTGACAACTGTCGGAACAGTGGCGCCTGCTTCGCGGGCACGCCCGCTCCCACAGGTCCACCACAGGTCTTGCGGGCTGTGGGGACCCTGTGGGAGCGGGCGTGCCCGCGAAGCAGGCGACCTGGATGTTCGGAATCTACTCGGAACGCTTGATCAACCGCTCAATCCGCGCATCCAGTCGGCGCTTGATCTCGTTCTCGATGTGCGGGGTGAAGTCGTTGATCACGTCCTGCATGATCATCTGCGCCGCCGCACGCAGTTCGCTTTCCAGGTGCAGCAGGGTGTCCTGGCGACGGGTCTGCGGGTCGTCTTCGGGTTCGGCAGCTACCGGTTCGGCCGCAGGCACATGGTTGCCGGGCGCTTCTTCCAGCAGCAACGGGATCTGCTCCACCGTCTCGGTCAGCAGCGGTGGTTGCAGGTCGGCGTCGCCAAGCAACTGGCGTATCGACTCGAGGTCATCGAGAAGATGGGCGGAATCGGGCAGGGGGGAGGGTTTGTCCATCGTCGTCAAAGTCGCTGTAAGCGGTGGTCTTGCAGAGCATAGCCCTGTTCACGGTAGAAACGGAATCGTTCACGGGCCGATTGGCGGATGCCAGGCTCTTCGACGACGATTTCGGCCACCCGCTCGAACTGGCCGACGAAGGCCGGTACGCCGGCGCCCAGGTTGATCAACAGGTCGTGGTGGTCGCCCGCACTGTCGGCGGCCAGGCCCAATGCCACGCTGGCATCGGCATGTACCTCCGCGAGGTCGTGGGGCACGAAGGCCTCGCCCTTGAAGCGCCACAGGCGTTGGTCCAGCTCGGTGCGCTGCTCGGCGTCCTGGCAATGCAGGTAGACCCGGTGGCCAAGGCGCCAGGCCTTTTCGCACAGCTTGCAGGCGAAATCGAGCCGCGCCGACAGCGAGTCGGTGGGCAGGATGTAGAAATCGACTTTGCTCATGGTGGTATCGCCGGCCGGTGGCGCGCGCGCTGCCACCGGCTCAATGGCGTCAGGCGCCGGCGCGGTCCAGCAGGTACTGGGTCAGCAGGGGTACAGGGCGGCCAGTGGCGCCCTTGTCCTTGCCGCCGCTGACCCAGGCAGTGCCGGCGATGTCCATGTGCGCCCAGTCGTAGGCCTTGGCAAAGCGCGACAGGAAGCAGCCGGCGGTGATGGTGCCGGCCTTCGGTCCGCCGATGTTGCCCATGTCGGCGAACGGGCTGTCCAGTTGCTCCTGGTACTCATCGAACAGCGGCAGCTGCCAGGCACGGTCGTCGGCGCGCTTGCCGGCGTCGAGCAACTGGCCGACCAGGTCGTCGTTGTTGCCCATCAGGCCGGTGGTGTGGCTGCCCAGGGCGACGATGCAGGCACCGGTCAGGGTGGCGATGTCGATGACTGCCTGCGGCTTGAAGCGCTCGGCGTAGGTCAGGGTGTCGCACAACACCAGGCGGCCTTCGGCGTCGGTGTTGAGGATTTCCACGGTCTGCCCGCTCATGGTGGTGACGATGTCACCCGGGCGGGTGGCGCCGCCGCTCGGCATGTTCTCGGCGCAGGCCAGCAGGCACACCAGGTTGACCGGCAGCTGCAGCTCGAGCACCGCACGCAGGGTGCCGAGCACGCTGGCGGCACCGCACATGTCGTACTTCATTTCGTCCATGCCGGCACCAGGCTTGAGGCTGATGCCGCCGGTGTCGAAGGTAATGCCCTTGCCCACCAGCACGAACGGCTTGTCCGCCTTCTTGCCGCCCTGGTAGTTGAGCACGATCAGGCGTGGCGGCTGGTCGCTGCCCTGGCCGACGGCATAGAACGCGCCCATGCCGAGGTCCTTGATCTTCTTCTCGTCCAGCACTTCGACTTTCAGCGCCTTGTGCGCCTTGCCCAGGTCCTTGGCCTGTTCGGCCAGGAAGCTTGGGTGGCACAGGTTGGGCGGCAGGTTGCCCAGGTCGCGCGTGAAGGCCATGCCGGTGGCGATGGCACTGGCATGCTTGACGGCACGTTCGACCTCGGCCTGGCCGGTCTTGTCGGTCAGCAGGGTGACCTTCTTCAGGGCGCGCGGCTCTGCCTTCTGGCTCTTGAAACGATCGAACACGTACTCGCCGTCGAGCAGGGTTTCGGCCAGCAGGCGGTACTTGCCGTAGTGGGCGTCACGGTTGCTGACCGCGATGTCGTCCAGGGCCAGCACGGCGTCAGCGCCGTTCAGACCCTTGAGCACGCCGGCGACGCTGGCGACCAGTTTGCGCCAGGCGCGGTCGCCCAGGGCTTCGTCCTTGCCGCTGCCCACCAGCAGCACGCGCTCGGCCTTCAGGCCCGCGAGGTTCTGCAGAAGCAGGGTCTGGCCCGGTTTGCCGGCCAGGTCGCCACGCTTGAGCACGGCACTGATGGCGCCTTCGCTGGCCTGGTCGACGGCCTTGGCCACAGCGCCGAGCTTGCGGTTTTCACCTACCGGGAGGACCAGGGTGGCGGTTTTTACAGATGCAGCAGCTACGCTTTTTACAACCAGTTCCATGTCAGGATCCCCGAATGATCGATACAGTCGGCGCTGTGTATTCCAGCGCTCTGGACGGGCCTGGCCGCGTCGTCGCGCGCCAGCGGAAAAGCTGCCAGTTTGAGCCTGCGGCAAGCGTGCTGACAACCCCGTTATGCGCCTTCATGCGCGGCGAAGTGACAGGGGCGGTCAATCACAGGATAATGCGCGCACTTTACATGGAGGTTCGCCTTTGGCGAACCGGCATTGGTCTTGGCTGTACTAAGTCATTGTTTGGCGCCATTGATTGGCAGTCCGCCCTGACAACCCAGGAGTGTCTGGTTTGATCGTCTTTCGTTATCTGTCCCGCGAGGTCCTGGTGACCTTGAGCGCCGTCAGCGCCGTGCTGCTGGTGATCATCATGAGCGGGCGCTTCATCAAGTACCTGGCCCAGGCTGCCCAGGGTGTGCTCGACCCGAGCGTGCTGTTCCTGATCATGGGCTTCCGTCTGCCGGGCTTCCTGCAGCTGATCCTGCCTTTGGGGCTGTTCCTCGGCATTCTCCTGGCGTACGGGCGCCTGTACCTGGAAAGCGAGATGACTGTGCTGTCGGCCACCGGTATGAGCCAGCAGCGCCTGCTGGGCTTGACCATGGCGCCGGCCGCCCTGGTCGCCCTGCTGGTGGCCTGGCTGAGCCTGAGCCTGGCGCCGCTTGGTGTTGCCCAGGTGCAGCAGATCATCAGCCAGCAGGATGCCCTGACAGAGTTCGACACCCTGGTGCCGGGCCGCTTCCAGACCCTGCGCGACGGCTCTCGGGTGACCTACACCGAAGAACTGTCGGATGACCGCATCAACCTGGCCGGGGTGTTCATTTCCGAGAAGCGCTTCAACCAGGACAAGACGAAGGACCGCGCCCCGTCAGTGCTGGTTGCCGAAAAAGGCCACCAGGAAATCCAGGCCGACGGCAACCGCTACCTGGTGCTGGAAAACGGTTACCGTTACGACGGCAACCCGGGCCAGGCCGATTACCGTGCTATCAAGTACGACACCTACGGCGTGCTGCTGCCCAAGCCGGAAGTCGCCGAGGAAGTGACCGATCGCGAAGCCATCCCCACTTCCGAGCTGATCGGCAAGAAGGACCTGCGTGAGCGCGCTGAGCTGCAATGGCGGCTGTCGCTGCCGATCCTGGTGTTCATCGTCACCATGCTGGCGGTGCCGCTGTCCCGGGTCAACCCGCGCCAGGGTCGCTTCCTCAAGCTGCTGCCGGCAATTCTTCTGTACATGGCTTACCTGACAATGCTGATTTCCGTACGTGGCGCCCTAGAGAAGGGCAAACTGCCGATCGCCCTGGGCATGTGGTGGGTCCACGGCCTGTTCCTGCTGATCGGTCTGGGCCTGATGTACTGGGAGCCGCTGCGCCTCAAGCGCGCTGCCCGTCGTGCGGAGGTGGCCCATGGGTAAGCTCGACCGCTACATCGGCCAGAGCGTTCTGCTGGCCATTCTCGCCGTGTTGGGGATCATCCTCGGCCTGGCTTCGCTGTTTGCCTTCATCGACGAGATGAACGACCTGAGTGACACCTACACGGTGATGGAGGCGGGCAACTTCGTCCTGCTGACCGCACCACGGCGCCTGTACGAAATGCTGCCGATGGCCGCCTTGATCGGCTGCCTGATTGGCCTGGGCAGCCTGGCCAGCAGCAGCGAACTGACCATCATGCGTGCTGCCGGGGTTTCCATCGGGCGCATCGTCTGGGCGGTGATGAAGCCGATGCTGGTACTGATGCTGGTCGGCCTGCTGATTGGCGAGTACGTGGCGCCGGTGACCGAGAACAAGGCCCAGGCCGACCGTTCCCTGGCCCAGGGCGGTGGTGAGGCGCAAAGCTCCAAGCGCGGCATGTGGCACCGCCAGGGCGAGGAGTACGTGCACATCAACGCCGTGCAGCCTAACGGCCTGCTGCTGGGTGTGACCCGTTACCGCTTCGACAGCGAGCGCAAGATCGTCACCTCCAGCTTCGCCCGCCGTGCACAGTACCAGGACGACCACTGGATGCTCAGCGACGTGCGCACCACCTTCTTCCGTGGCGACCACACTGAAGTGGTGACCGCGCCGCAGGAGCGCTGGGACGTTTCGCTCACCCCGCAACTGCTCAATACCGTGATCCTGGCGCCGGAGTCGCTGTCCATCACTGGGCTGTGGGGCTACATCCACTACCTGTCCGACCAGGGCCTGAACAATGCCCGTTACTGGCTGGCGTTCTGGACCAAGGTATTGCAGCCGATGGTGACCGCGGCGCTGGTGCTGATGGCCATTTCCTTCATCTTCGGCCCGCTGCGTTCGGTAACCCTTGGCCAGCGCGTGTTCACCGGTGTACTGGTGGGCTTCGTGTTCCGCATCGCCCAGGACCTGTTGGGGCCTTCGAGCCAGGTGTTCGGCTTCCCGCCGCTGCTGGCGGTGGTGATCCCGGCAGGCATCTGTGCATTGGCCGGGGTGTGGTTGTTGCGTCGGGCAGGTTGATGGCCTGAGCAGTACAAAAAAGCCGACCCCAGGGTCGGCTTTTTGCTGCATTTGTGTTGCCTTCTTCGCGGGCTTGCCCGCTCTCACAGGTTCATCACAAGTCCTGAGGATGGTGAGGTTCCTGTGGGAGCGGGCGAGCCCGCGAAGAGGCCAGCACAGGCAATACAGGTCTCAGCTCATTTCTTCTGCTTCGGCACCCGCACCAGCTGGCTTTCCGAATAGATGTCATGCCAGCCCCTCTGGCGCTTGTCGATCAACGCCCAGAAAAAACCCAGCCCCAGGCACAGCCACGAGGCAATCGACACCACGAAGCGCAGCAGCGCCTGCCACAGGCTGATGGCCGTGCCATCGGCGTTCTGCACCCGCACGCCCCACACCTGCATGCCCAGGGTCTGCCCGCCATGGGTCCAGAACTTGGCAAAGAAACCGAACAGGACGAACAGCAGCACCGTCGACAGCAGAGGGTCGCCGTCCAGTGCGCCAGCCTCGGTCAATTCACGCATGCGGGCTTCGCCGATGATCGCCATCTGGATCATCTTGTAGGCGCCGGCGGTCACGATCAGCAGCGCCGTGCACAGCAGGAAGTCGTAGAACATCGCCGCCAGGCGCCGGCCCAGGCCGACCGGCGGAAAATCACCCTGAGGTGTGAGCTGAGGCTTGGACATGCAAAACGGCTCCAGAAGACGAAGCTGCTATTCTACGGGCAAAAAAAAGCCCCTGCACATGGCAGGGGCTTTTCTCGAAGTCGGGTTCGGCTTAGCCGGCGACCTGAACTTTGTCAGCCTGCATGCCTTTCTGGCCCTGGACTGCTTCGAAGGTGACCTTCTGGCCTTCTTTCAGGCTCTTGAAGCCGTTACCTTCGATAGCGCGGAAGTGTACGAACAGATCCGGACCGCTTTCTGGGGTGATGAAGCCGTAACCTTTTTCGTCATTGAACCACTTGACGGTACCGTTCTGACGCTCAGCCATTGTCTTATTTCCTATGAAGCTTGAATTTTGATGACAGTTTCTTTTGCAATAAAGGAAGCAAAAGATTACTGGGCTGGGTTGCAGGAAAGTAAGAGACGTCGAACGGGTTGTAGCAGATTGCGGCTACTGGCCCAGGTCACGAACTGTTGCGACCCATGCAAACACAGTGCGGTGACTCTACGCCAACTCCCGAGCGAAAAACAAGCCCTTGGTCGTATGGAAAATCGGCCGTTTGCCGATAACCGACCGATTTGTCGGAAACGGCATGGCGCCTGGCCTGGCGCCATGTTCAAAAGTAATTGGACAGGTTCGAAAACGAATATGTAGAACCTGCCCGCAACCTTCACAAAGCGGCTTCAGCCCCGGTAGTAACGTTGTGCCACGAAAGGCATTTTGCTGACTTTCAAGGCAACCTTCTTGCCACGCACCACGGCAAACAGTGGGGTGTCGATAGCGGTATGTTCACTATCGATATAACCCATTGCTACAGGTGCACCGAGTGTCGGGCCAAAGCCGCCGCTGCACACTTTGCCTACAGGTTTATCGTTTGCATCGACAATATCCGCGCCTTCGCGTACTGGCGTACGTTCCTGCGGCAACAGGCCCACACGTTTGCGCGACACGCCCTCGCGCTGATGGGCGAAGATGGCCTCGGCCCCCGGGAAGCCGGCGGCACGCGCGCCATCGGCACGGCGAACCTTGGAAATGGCCCACAGCAGGCTGGCTTCCACCGGCGTGGTTTCGGTATTCATGTCGTGGCCATACAGGCACAGGCCGGCTTCCAGGCGCAGCGAGTCACGCGCACCCAGGCCGATCGGTTGTACTTCGGGCTCTGCCAGCAGGCGGCGGGCCAGGGCTTCGGCGGCATGCACCGGTACCGAAATTTCGTAGCCATCTTCGCCGGTGTAGCCTGAGCGGCTGACGAAGCAGTCTTCGCCCAGCAGTTTCACCGGGCGGAACTGCATGAAGGTCATGCCGGCCACTTCCGGGGCCAGGCGTTCCAGCACCTTGACTGCCGCCGGGCCTTGCAAGGCCAGCAGGGCGCGCTGCTCGAACAGTGGCTGTACCTCGCAACGGCTGCCGATGTGCGCTTGCAGGTGGGCCAGGTCCTGATCCTTGCAGGCGGCGTTGACCACAAGGAACAGCGTGTCGTCGCCCAGGTTGGCAACCATCAGGTCGTCGAGGATGCCGCCTTGCTCATTGGTGAACATGGCATAGCGCTGCATGCCCATCGGCAGGTCGATGATATCCACCGGCACCAGGCTTTCCAGGGCCTTGGCGGCATCGGTGCCGCGCAGGGTGATCTGGCCCATGTGCGAGACATCGAACAGGCCGGCCTGCTCGCGCGTGTGCAGGTGTTCCTTGAGCACGCCCAACGGATACTGCACCGGCATGTCATAGCCGGCGAACGGCACCATGCGCGCACCCAGTTCCAGGTGCAGGGCGTGCAGTGGGGTCTTGAGCAGTGTTTCGGACATCGGTGACTCCTTGCTGTTGTTGTCGGGTCAACATTCGATGATGTTGACGGCCAGGCCGCCACGGGCGGTCTCTTTGTATTTGCTTTTCATGTCGGCGCCGGTCTGGCGCATGGTGCGGATGACCTTGTCGAGCGACACGTAGTGCTGCCCGTCGCCGCGCAAGGCCATGCGCACCGCGTTGATCGCCTTCACCGAGCCCATGGCGTTGCGCTCGATGCAAGGCACCTGGACCAGCCCGCCAATCGGGTCGCAGGTCAGGCCCAGGTTGTGTTCCATGCCGATTTCGGCAGCGTTTTCCACCTGTTGCACGCTGCCACCCATCACCTCGCACAGCGCCCCGGCGGCCATCGAGCAGGCCACGCCGACCTCGCCCTGGCAGCCTACTTCGGCACCGGAGATGGAGGCGTTTTCCTTGTACAGGATGCCGATGGCCGCGGCGGTGAGCAGAAACCGTACCACCCCGTCCTCGTTGGCTCCCGGTACGAAGCGCATGTAGTAGTGCAGCACCGCCGGGACAATGCCCGCTGCGCCGTTGGTCGGCGCAGTGACCACACGCCCGCCGTAGGCGTTTTCCTCGTTCACTGCCAGGGCATAGAGGTTGACCCAGTCGAGCACCGACAGGGCATCGCGCAGGCTGGCCTCGGGATTGCGGCTCAGTTGGCGGTACAACGCCGGCGCCCGGCGCTTGACCTTGAGCCCGCCCGGCAGGATGCCTTCATGCTGGCAACCGGCTTCGACGCAGTCCTGCATCACCTGCCAGATGCGCAGCAGCCCGGCACGGGTTTCCGCCTCGGGGCGCCAAGCCGCCTCGTTGGCCAGCATTACCTGGCTGACCGACAGGTTTTGTCCGGTGCAATGGCCGAGCAGCTCCTTGGCGGTCTTGAACGGGTAGGTCAGCGGTGTGCTGTCCTCGACGATGCGGTCGTGGCCGGCAGCGTCCTGGTCGACCACGAAACCGCCGCCCACCGAGTAGTACTCGCGGCTGCGGATTTGCAGGCCGGCCTCGTCGAAGGCGCGGAAGATCATGCCGTTGGGGTGGTAGTCCAGCGGCTTGCGGATCATCGCCAGGTGCTGCTTTTCGATGAACGCGATGCTGTGCTCGCCGAGCAGGTTCAGCCGACCGCTGTCGCGGATGGCCTGCAGGCGGGCAGGGATGGTGTCGGTGTCGATGACATCGGGGTGTTCGCCTTCAAGGCCCAGCAGCACGGCCTTGTCGCTGCCGTGGCCCTTGCCGGTGGCGCCGAGCGAGCCGTACAGCTCGGCCTTGACGCTGACCGTGCCGGCAAGCAGGCCATCACGGCGCAGCCCTTCGGCGAAGCGCGCGGCGGCGCGCATCGGGCCGACCGTGTGCGAGCTGGAGGGGCCGATGCCGATCTTGAACAGGTCGAAGACGCTCAAAGACATGGTGGACCTCCAGCCAGGAATATTGGGCAAACGGTGAACTCTGTGGGAGCGGGGAGCAAAGCGAGGCAGGGGGGGGGGCTGGGAGGGAGTAAGGGACCTTGATTGTTGGGTGGTTGCTTATTTCCCCCCCCCCCTCCCCCCCCCCCCCCCCCCCCCCCCCCCCCCCCCCCGCTCCCACAGCGGACCACACCTTGAGTCAGGTGGCGGGCCCGAGGGCTATCAGGCGTCCTGATAGCTCTCGATCGACGGGCAGGCGCACACCAGGTTGCGGTCGCCGAACACGTTGTCGACCCGACCGACCGGCGGCCAGTACTTGCCTTCCACCAGGCTTGGCAGCGGGTACACCGCCTGCTCGCGGCTGTAGCCATGGGCCCATTCGCCAACCAGCTCGGCCGCAGTGTGCGGGGCGTTCCTCAGCGGGTTGTCGTCCTTGTCCAGGCTACCGTTCTCGACCGCGCGAATTTCTTCGCGGATCTGGATCATCGCGTCGCAGAAGCGGTCCAGTTCTTCCTTGGACTCGCTTTCGGTCGGTTCGATCATCAGCGTGCCCGCCACCGGGAAGGACATGGTCGGGGCGTGGAAGCCGAAGTCGATCAGGCGCTTGGCCACGTCGTCGACGCTGATGCCGCTGGTGTCCTTCAGCGGGCGCAGGTCGAGGATGCACTCGTGGGCCACCAGGCCATTGCCGCCGGTATACAGAACAGGATAGTGCTCTTCCAGGCGACGGGCGATGTAGTTGGCGTTGAGGATCGCCATCTGCGAGGCACGCTTGAGACCGGCACCGCCCATCATGCGGATATACATCCAGGTGATCGGCAGGATGCTGGCGCTGCCGAACGGCGCGGCACAAACCGCGCCCTCGGTGTTTTCCAGCTGCGCGTGGCCGGGCAGGAACGGCGCCAGGTGCGACTTGACACCGATCGGGCCGACGCCCGGGCCGCCACCGCCGTGCGGGATGCAGAAGGTCTTGTGCAGGTTCAGGTGGGAAACGTCGCCGCCGAACTTGCCCGGGGCGCACAGGCCGACCATGGCGTTCATGTTGGCGCCGTCGATGTACACCTGGCCACCGTTGTCGTGGATGATCGCGCAGATTTCGCCGATCGCTTCCTCGAATACGCCGTGGGTCGACGGGTAGGTGATCATGATCGCGGCCAGGCGCTCGCGGTGCTCGATGGCCTTGGCGCGCAGGTCCTCGACATCGACGTTGCCGCGGGCATCACAGGCGGTGACCACCACGCGCATGCCGGCCATGTGCGCGGTTGCCGGGTTGGTGCCGTGGGCCGACGACGGGATCAGGCAGATGTCGCGGTGGCCTTCGCCACGGCTGCGGTGGTAGGCGCGGATGGCCAGCAGGCCTGCGTACTCGCCCTGGGAACCGGCGTTGGGCTGCAGCGACACGGCGTCGTAGCCGGTGGCGGCGCAGAGCATGGCTTCCAGCTCGGTGGTCATCTGCAGGTAGCCCTGGCTCTGCTCGGCCGGGGCGAACGGGTGCAGGTTGCCGAACTCGGCCCAGGTGACCGGGATCATTTCGCTGGCGGCGTTCAGCTTCATGGTGCACGAGCCCAGCGGGATCATGCTGCGATCCAGCGCCAGGTCCTTGTCGGCAAGGCGGCGCAGGTAGCGCATCAGCTCGGTTTCGCTGTGGTAGCGGTTGAATACCGGGTGCGAGAGGATGGCCGACTGGCGCAGCAGGGCGGCAGGCAGCAGCGAGCCGGTGCTGGCGGCAAGCGCGTTGAAGTCCGGCTGGGCCTGGTCGCCACCGATCAGTTGCCACAGGCTCTCGACATCGGCCTGGCTAGTGGTTTCGTCCAGCGACAGGCCCACGTGGGCAGCGTCGATCTGGCGCAGGTTGATGCCCTGGGCGCGGGCCTTGTCATGCAGGCTGGCAGTGGCGCTGCCGGTGGCCAGGGTCAGGGTGTCGAAGGCGCTGGCGCCCACTACCTGCACGCCCAGCGTCTTCAGGCCGGCGGCCAGGATCGCGGTCAGGGCATGGGTACGTTCGGCGATGCGCTTGAGGCCGGCCGGGCCGTGGTACACGGCGAACATGCTGGCGATGTTGGCCAGCAGCACCTGGGCGGTGCAGATGTTGCTGGTGGCCTTTTCGCGGCGGATGTGCTGTTCGCGGGTCTGCATGGCCAGGCGCAGGGCGGTCTTGCCGAAGCGGTCGATCGACACGCCGACCAGGCGGCCTGGCATGTCGCGCTTGAATGCGTCACGGGTGGAGAAGTAGGCCGCGTGCGGGCCACCAAAGCCCAGCGGCACACCGAAGCGCTGGGCGCTGCCGATGGCCACGTCGGCGCCAAACTCGCCCGGTGGGGTCAGCAGGGTCAGGGCCAGCAGGTCGGCGGCCACGGCGACCAGGGCGTTGGCGGCGTGGAAGCGCTCGACCACTTCGCGGTAGTCGAACACTTCACCGTTGCTGGCCGGGTATTGCAGCAGGGCGCCGAAGAAGGCGCTGACATCGCCCAGCTCGCGTTCGTCGCCGACCACTATCTCGATACCCAGCGGCTCGGCACGGGTGCGCAGCACGTCGAGGGTTTGCGGGTGGCAGTGCACGGAGGCGAAGAAGGCGTGGCTGGCCTTGTTCTTCGACAGGCGCTTGCAGAAGGTCATGGCCTCGGCCGCAGCGGTGGCTTCGTCGAGCAGGGAGGCGTTGGCGATCGGCAGGCCGGTCAGGTCGCTGATCAGGGTCTGGAAGTTCAGCAGCGCTTCCAGGCGGCCCTGGGAAATTTCTGGCTGGTACGGGGTATAGGCGGTGTACCAGGCCGGGTTTTCCAGCAGGTTGCGCAGGATCGGCGCCGGAGTGTGGGTGTTGTAGTAGCCCTGGCCGATGTAGCTCTTGAACAGCTGGTTCTTGCCGGCGATGGCCTTGAGCGCGGCAAGGGCGTCGGCTTCGCTTTGGCCGTCGTGCGAGCCGAGCACGCTGGTGCCTTTGATGCTGTCGGGAATGACCGCGGCGGTCATGGCTTCCAGCGAGTCGAAGCCGAGGGCGGCCAGCATGGCTTGCTCGTCAGCGGCGCGCGGGCCGATGTGGCGGGCGATGAATTCGTTGGCGGTGCCGAGGTTGATAGTCATGGCGGGGTTCCTCAGGCGTCGTCGTTGGCTTTGATCAGGCGGTCGTAGGCGTCCTGGTCGAGCAGGGCGGCCACGGCGCTGGCATCGGCGGGAATGAAGCGGAAGAACCAGCCTTCGCCCATCGGGTCTTCGTTGACCAGTTCCGGGCTGTCTTCGAGTTGGTCGTTGATCTGGACCACTTCGCCGGTCAGGGGCATGTACACACCGCTGGCGGCCTTGACCGACTCGACGGTGGACGCTTCGCTGCCTTTCTCATACTGCTGCAACTCTGGCAGTTGCACGAAAACCACATCGCCAAGGGCATTCTGGGCGTAGGCGGTGATGCCCACGGTAACGCTGCCATCGGCTTCGACGCGCAGCCATTCGTGATCTTCAGTGAAACGCAACTCGCTCATGGGGAATCCTCGGGAAGCAGGGCGTTAGGCGCGGTGGCTCCGCGCTCTTGGGGTTGGGATTCCCTTAGCAAAAATGCGGCCAATCGTTAAAAAACGTTATAAATCAATATGTTAATTATTTTACGTATTCAGTTTGTCATACTTGTGGAATGAAAACGCTACAGCGGGAGGGGGATGAAAAAGGGTTTGGGGATCAAACCCTTGCACTGCCGTATCTGAATGGGTGTGTATCGATTTGAATACGGTGTATTTAAATCGATACGGTGTTGCCTGCGGGGTGCCAGTCTTTGCGGCTAAAAACATCCGCGCTCCAATAACGGCTGCCGTTCTGGTGTTGGCGAGTCCAGCCCTTTGCAATGAGCTCCTTGGCAATCATCCGGTTCATGAAACCGTGACCTAGCAGCAGTACCGGCCCTTCGCTTGCAAGTGATAACAGCCGTTGTGCTGCCATGCTGGCGCGAAGCCTGGCACCGCTGACCGTTTCGACATTGCGCGAGTAACCACACAACCACAGGAGGCGAAGGATGAATGCCCAGGTAAACGGTGAAAGTCGAGGCAACTTCCATTGGCCATACGGCAGGTGCGCTTCACAAAAAAGCGCATCGACGTGGCTGGGCTCAAGACCGAGCGCCTGCAGCGAGCTCAATGCACGTGGCGCTGTGCTCGAGACAATCACCCTCGCCGTTGTGGCGAGCTGCAGGCTGGCGGCCGGGACGGGCTGGTCGGTAATTTCGGCGCGGTTGTAGCCTTCGATCCAGTCCTTCATATCCAGCGCTGACACTTTGTTGCTTGTAACCAGTGCGGGCTGGCCGTGGCGCATCAAGATTATTTCCGCGGTCATGGTGTAACTACTTCCTTGTCCTGGTGGGCGCGCCCTGTTGTTCAAACCAGCCGTGATCACGATACCACGCCACGGTATCGGCGATTGTCAGCTCCAGCGCCCGAAAGCTCAGGCCAAGCGCGTGCTCGCTTTTGCTGTGGTTGAAACGCGTACGATCCTTTTCGCGTACCAGCAGGCGCAGCGTGGCCAAGCTCAGCAGGATGGGCTGGCCGGTGAGCCGTGAATACATTTCCTGCACTGCGGCCAGGCAGAACAACAACGGCAACGGTAAATGCCGTGCTGGCGTTCGTACGCCTGCCAGACGGCCCACTATTGGTATCAGTTCAGCCATGGTCATATGCCGCCCGGCGGCCAGGTAGCGTTCGCCACTTCGTCCTTGCGTGGCTGCTGCAATGTGCGCCAAAGCCACATCGCGGGCATCGACCACCGAGAAACTGCCCGGGATCAAGCCAGGCAGTTTGCCGTGCACGACATCGTTGACCAGTTGCCCGGACGACGTAGGGCCGATGTCGCCAGGGCCCCACATCCAGCCGGGGAGCACCATGCAGGCGTGCATGTCGGGGCAGGCATCGAGAAACTCAGTCACGACGCGGTCGGCGAGGATCTTGCTGCGGTAGTAGTCATCTGCATCTGCTTCGGCCCGCAGGCATGTCTCATCGATCGACGTGCCTGGTGCCCCGTCGAGCACTGCAATGGACGAGGTATGGATAAACCGCCGGATGCCGGCCAGGTAGGCCTGTTCCAACAGGCGGCGGGTACCGGTCACATTGATCTGCTCGAGTGCTTGCCAATGGCTGCCGCCTTTGTAGTTGTCACGAAAGAACGCCGCAGTATGGAACACCGTGTCGCAGCCGCGCAGCGATGCCGCGAAAGCGTCGACATCGGCCATGTCGCCTTCGACCAGCTCCACTTCGGGCACATCACCGAACTGCTGTTCCCCCTTTGCTCTTGACCGCACCAGCCCTTTGACCGTGTAGCCATGAGCGACCAGTTCACGGACCAGGTTGTTGCCCAGCAAGCCGGTTGCTCCGGTAACGAACACATTGCGCATGGCTCAACCCTCGCTCTGTTCGGCAGATGGCTTCAACATGGCACTGTCGAAAAACACCGCTTCACGGATGGCCAGGCCATTTCTGAAGGTGAAGTGCGCCGCATAGTGCACGCAAATCCGACGCCCATGGGCCGGAACGATCACGCCTGCTGGCAGCAGCAGCGGGGCAGTGAAGGTGCCGGTCAGGACGGCGGTCATTGCCAGCCGATCGTCCGAGACCATGAATGGGGTCAGGGCCACCTGGGCATCAGGGAGTGCGCTGAACAGCGCCATCTCCCGCGCGCGCATGGCTTCGCGCCCGGTTTGGGTCGTCATGCCGTCCAGGTACACGAAGTCTTCGTCGACCAGTGCCAGCAGCCCTTGCACATCACGCTGGTTAAAGGCATTGGCGGCGCGTTGGGCATAGTCCTTGGGGCTAGTCATCATGCAATCCATTCCATTTGTTCAGAGGGGCCCAAGGTATACTCCCGCGCTTGCTGTCGAAAAACAGCGCCTACTGCATAGTGGGTTTGCGAATTTGCAGACCAGGGAGAGGCCAGCACATATGGCATTGCAGGAAAACTGGGACGATCTTCGGCTCCTATTGGCCGTATCGCGGCGTGGCAGCTTTCTTCGCGCTGGCGAGTTGCTGGGTATTGCACCATCGACCGTTTCGCGTCGCCTGACCCAGCTTGAGGCTGCATTGGGCGAGCCGCTCGTCGAGCGGGGCGTAGAGGGATGCAGGCTGACCTCGCGCGGTCAATCGCTGGTCGAAGTGGCCCAGGCAGCAGAAGCTGGGCTACGGCGCCAGACGCCTGCTGGCGCAGCCGAGCTGCCTTGCGAACTCTCTGGCACTGTGCAGGTGAGCGCAGGGGAAGGCTTCTCGACTTGCGTACTGGAGGCGGCCAATCGCTTCACCGGACTACACCCGGGTTGCTCGGTGGAGTTGACCGTGACCGCCGACTTCCACAAGATCGTCCGGGGTGTGGCGGACATTGCCGTGCGCACGGCCCACCTGGGTGAGCCCTCACTGATTTATCGGCCGATAGGCCGGCTTGGCTATGGTGTGTTCGCCGCTGCTGGTTACCTGCACCGTTTTCCGGGGGTTACCCCTGCGACGGCGGTCAATATCGGCCTGCTTCCGCCGCTGGACGTGTTGCCGCAAGTACGTGCGGCAAAGGCGGGGGGGCTGGAACGTGCGCCGATCCGCGTGACCTCGTTCAGCGCACAGCTCGAATCGGTGAGACGAGGCATGGGGGTGGCGGTACTGCCCCGGATTCTGGCCAAGGATTTGATCGAGTTGTTCGTCGACCTTCCCCTTCCAGATTTGGAGGTCTACATGGTGACCCGGCCACAGGCATTGAAGCAGCCTCACATAAAGTGCTTTTTCTCGATCCTGGAGGAAATGCTGCACCAGGCCCTGTCTACGGATTCTGGGCAGGACCTGGCGCAGCAACATACCGGCTGAGCGTACAGCGTCTGGCTCAAAAGAACGGCAACGCCAGATACAGCTTGATGACGATGACATTGATGATGTCGATGAAGAACGCCCCCACCATCGGCACCACCAGGAAGGCAATGCGCGAGGCTCCGTAGCGCTGGGTCACCGCTTGCATGTTGGCGATTGCCGTTGGCGTTGCACCCAGGCCGAAACCACAGTGCCCGGCAGCCAGTACCGCTGCATCATAGTTGCGGCCCATGACCCGGAATGTGACGAATATCGCGAACAGTGCCATGACCAATGTCTGTGCGGCGAGCAATGCAAAGAATGGTAATGCCAGCGCTGAAAGGTCCCACAACTTGAGCGACATCAAGGCAATGGCCAGGAATAACGACAAACTCACATTGCCCAATACCGAGACTTCCCGTTCGAAGACTTGATAAAAGCCGAGCGCCGAAAGGCCGTTTCGCAACACCACGCCCACAAACAACACGCAAACGAACGTTGGCAGTTCAAACGCAGTGCCTTTCAGCATACCGTTAAGTAACGAGCCTGCGAGCAAACTGACAGCGATCAGCGCCAATGTTTCGATAAATGAAAACGGCGTGATCAAGCGTTCTTTGTCTGGTTGTTCGAAACCCTTGGGCAGTTGTGGTGCTGGTTCTTCGATACCAGGTGTCGTTACCCGTCTGATCAGCAACCGGGCGACCGGGCCACCAATAAGGCCACCCAGTACCAGGCCGAAGGTAGCTGATGCCATTGCCAGTTCGGAGGCCGACGCCAGACCGAACTTTTCGGTGAAAGTGGCCCCCCACGCGGCGCCTGTACCGTGACCGCCGGACAATGTAATAGAGCCGGCCAGCAGGCCCATCAGCGGGTCGAGGCCCAGTGCCGTTGCCAGGCCGATGCCCATGGCGTTCTGGACCAGCAGCAAGCCGGTTACCACCAGCAGGAACACGGTAACCACGCGGCCACCTTTTTTCAGGCTGGCGAAGTCTGCACTCAAACCGATGGTGGCGAAGAATGCCAGCATCAGAGGAGTTTGCAGTGAAGTATCGAATTGCACGTGGATATCGAAACTGCGCAACGCCAGGAACGCCAAGGCCACTACCAGGCCGCCAGCGACAGGTTCCGGAATATTGTAAGTGCGCAGGAAACCAATACGCGCGACCAGGCCGCGCCCCAATAACAGTACCAAAGAGGCGGCTACAAGCGTCCCGTAAAAATCGAGTTCAAACATCAGGTGCTCTCGTTATATCCAGTAGCGGACCACTTCCCGCTATGGGGCGGAAAAGTGGGGTGACAGGTGGGAATACACTGTCACCATTCTACGAGGCATACGTGGGAGAGTGTCTTTCAGTGGCGTAGGAAAAGCCTGAATAACAACCGTGTTATTACAATAACTATCAGGGGCCGCTTTGCGGCCCATCGCAGGCAAGCCAGCTCCCACAGGTATTGCGCAGATTTCAGGACGTGTGCGGATACCTGTGGGAGCTGGCTTGCCTGCGATGGGCTGCGTAGCAGCCCCGTTGACGCTATCTGACAGGTATCAGGCTTTGCCCGGTATTCCATATTTGCGCAGGCGCTGCGCAATGGCGGTATGTGAAGTTTGCAAGCGCCCGGCCAGTTGCCGCGTCGATGGGTAGCTGGCGTACAGGCGTTGCAGCAGTTCGCGCTCGAAATCGCCCACGGCCTGCTCCAGGCTGGCCACTTCGCCGTCCTGACCACGGGCCACCGAGGTGCCGGCGATGTCCAGGTCACCAATATCCACCAGGTTGCCCTCGCAGATGGCTGCGGCGCGGAATATCACGTTCTGCAGCTGGCGCACATTGCCCGGCCAAGGGTTGGCCAGTAGTGCCGAATGGGTAGCCGGGGTCAGCCTGCAGGGTGGACGCTGGATCTGCGTGCAGGCCTGCTGCATGAAGAAATGCGCCAGCATCAGGATGTCCTGGCCACGGTCGCGCAGCGGTGGCACTTGCAGATTGAGCACGTTCAGGCGGTAGAACAGGTCTTCGCGGAAGCTGCCTTCGGCGACCATGCGCTCCAGGTCGCGGTGGGTGGCGCTGATGATGCGTACATCCACCTTCACTTCGCGGTCACCACCCACCCGGCGGAAGCTGCCATCGCTGAGAAAGCGCAGCAGCTTGGCCTGCAGGTATGGCGACATCTCGCCGATTTCATCGAGAAACACCGTGCCCTGGTTGGCCAGCTCCATCAACCCGGGCTTGCCGCCCCGTTGCGCACCGGTGAAGGCCCCGGGGGCGTAGCCGAACAGTTCGCTTTCAGCCAGGCTCTCGGGCAGCGCGGCACAGTTCAGGGCCAGGAATGGCGCCGCGTGGCGGCTGCTGATGGCGTGGCAGGCGCGGGCTACCAGTTCTTTGCCGGTGCCGGTTTCGCCATGCACCAGCAGCGGTGCATCGAGCGCCGCCACGCGCAGGGCGCGGGCCTTGAGGGTGCGGATGGCCGGTGACTCGCCGAGCAAGGCATCGAAGCCTTCGGCATGGTCGTGGTGCAGGGCCGACAGGCGTTCGCCCATGCGCGTAGGCGGGTACAGCGTCAGCAGGCCACCGGCGTTGGTGATCGGCATGGCGTCCAGCAACAGGCTCTGGCCGTTGAGCTGCATCTCGCGCATGGGCAGGTGGAAGTTGTTGTCCAGCAGGGCCTGCAGCAGCGCCGGGTCGCCGAACAGCTCACCCACCGAGCGCCCGGCCGATTCGCGGCCGCACAGTTCGATCAGCGCCGGGTTGGCCAGCAGCACCTTGCCGGCACTGTCCACGGCCAGCACCGGGTCGCTCATCGCCGCCAGCAGGGCATCGAGCTGCAGGTGCCGGCGTTGGCCAGGGAGGATGTCGACCACGTCCACCGATTGCACGCCATGTACCTCGAACAGCGCGTCGTGCAGTTCTTCGAGTACGGCGGGGCTGAGGGTAGGGGCGTCGATGTAGACGTTCGGCGGGACCATCTCCACGGCGTCCAGGTTGAGGTTGCGGGCACCGAGCAGGGCGAGGACTTCCTGGGTGATGCCGACGCGGTCGATGAAGCTGACGTGGATGCGCATGGGGAGGGTGCGGTTGTGGCTGGGGGAGGGCGGTAGTATGCCTCAACATTGTCGGGGCCGCTTTGCGGCCCATCGCGACACAAGGCCGCTCCCCCCAAGACAACGCCACACCCCCTCGAAGAAAGACTTTGTTTTAAT
>NZ_JBKGFP010000004.1:0-13185 GCF_046557535.1 Pseudomonas sp. S1(2024) | reverse complement strand
GCGGCCCATCGCAACACAAGGCTGCTCCTACAGGTACAGCGCCACACCCTGTAGGAGCGGCCTTGTGTCGCGATGGGCTGCAAAGCAGCCCCCGGATCCTGAAATCACTCCAGATGTTCAGGCTTGATCGGGTCGCCCGATTTCACATCCAGCTTTTCGCGAATGTCCGCGAACATATGGTCATAAAGCTTGTGCGGCGAACTCAGGCTCTCGAATTTCTTCGGTGGCTTCAGGTACGACTGCGCCCTTCGGCTCAACTGCATGAGGAAGCTGGGCAATACCTGGTCCTTGGCCAGGAAGAACTTTTCTTCCACTGGCTTGCCTTCGATGCTGCCATGCATCTTGAACTGGATGCCTCTACCTTCCTTGGGGTCCGACACTGCCTCGTATTCGATGTTCAGGTCATAGCTGTGGTCATTCTGGTTCAGCGCGGTGCGCTCGATGTGTACATGACCGGGTTGGTACTGGGCCATGGCAAGCTCCTTTGGAAGGTCGAAAATGGCGGACGCTGGCGCCCGCCTACTGCATTCAACGGTAGCTGATCCCCGGCTTCGCGGTGGAAACGCGCGTGCCGGCGGTGCCTTTGACGATGTCTTCGATGTTCTCCAGCGAACTGATCACTGCCACTTTGCCGGTGTTGCGGGCAAAGTCGCAGGCGGCCTGCACCTTCGGCCCCATGGAGCCGGCGGCGAAGCCAAGGCGTTCGAGTTCGTCGGGGTGGGCCTGGGCAATGGCCTTTTGTGTGGGCTTGCCCCAGTCAACATAGGCCGCATCGACGTCGGTGGCAATGATCAGTAGGTCGGCGTCCAGCTGCTCTGCCAGCAGGGCCGAGCACAGGTCCTTGTCGATCACCGCCTCGATGCCCTTGAGCTTGCGGTTCTCATCGTACATGGTGGGGATGCCGCCGCCGCCGGCGCAAATCACGATGCTGCTCTTTTCCAGCAGCCACTTGATCGGGCGGATCTCGAAGATGCGTTTGGGTTTCGGGCTGGCCACCACTCGGCGGTACTTGTCGCCGTCGGCCTTGACCACCCAACCCTTTTCCTTGGCCAGGCGCTCGGCCTCTTCCTTGCCATAGACCGGGCCGATGAACTTGGTCGGGTCCTTGAAGGCGGGGTCGTTGGCGTCCACTTCGACCTGGGTCAGCAGGGTGGCGAACGGCACTTCGAAGGCCAGCAAGTTGCCCAGTTCCTGTTCGATCATGTAGCCGATCATGCCCTCGGTCTCGGCCCCCAGCACGTCCAGCGGGTAGGCCTCGTCGGGCTTGTAGGACAGGCCCTGCAGCGATAGCAGGCCAACTTGCGGGCCGTTGCCGTGGGCGATGACAAGCTCGTTGCCTGGGTGGATCTTGGCGATCTGTTCGGTGGCGGTGCGAATATTGGCGCGCTGGTTGTCAGCGGTCATGGGCTCGCCGCGACGCAGCAGGGCGTTGCCGCCCAATGCAACAACGATACGCATGGGGAATGTCCTTTAACGAAAAGAATGAGCTGCCGCTGCACGGAGGCTGCCGGGTTCCCTGTGGGAGCGGGCGTGCCCGCGAAGAGGCCAGGCCAGACACCATCATTGGTGCGGCTGACGCATTCGCGGGCATGCCCGCTCCCACAAGTACAGAGCAATCCTCCGGTAGGCGGGTATGGCTTACAGGTCAGCCAGTGTCGACACCAGGATCGCCTTGATCGTGTGCATGCGGTTTTCCGCCTGCTCGAAGGCGATGCAGGCCGGCGACTCGAAGACGTCGTCGGTCACTTCGATACCGTTGGCCAGGTCCGGGTACTGTTCGGCGATCTGCTTGCCTACCTTGGTTTCGGAGTTGTGGAACGCCGGCAGGCAGTGCATGAACTTGGTCCGCGGGTTGCCGGTGGACTTCATCAGCTGTGCATTCACCTGATACGGCTTGAGCAGCTTGATGCGCTCACCCCAGGCTTCGATCGGCTCACCCATCGATACCCACACGTCGGTGTGCACGAAGTCCACACCCTTGACCGCGGCAACCGGGTCTTCGGTGAGGGTGATGCGTGCGCCGCTTTCCTCGGCGTACTTGTGGCAACGTTCGACCAGGTCGTCATGCGGCCACAGCGCCTTGGGCGCGGCGATGCGTACGTCCATGCCAAGCTTGGCGCCGATCAGCAGCAGCGAGTTGCCCATGTTGTTGCGGGCGTCGCCCAGGTAGGCGTAGCTGATGTCGTGCAGGGGCTTGTCGCTGTGCTCACGCATGGTCAGCACGTCGGCGATCATCTGGGTTGGGTGGTATTCGTCGGTCAGGCCGTTGAACACCGGAACGCCGGCGAACTTGGCCAGCTCTTCGACGATTTCCTGCTTGAAGCCCCGGTACTCGATGGCGTCGTACATGCGCCCGAGCACGCGGGCGGTGTCCTTCATGCTTTCCTTGTGGCCGATCTGCGAGGAGGTCGGGTCGATGTAGGTGACATTGGCGCCCTGGTCATAGGCGGCCACTTCGAAGGCGCAGCGGGTGCGGGTAGAGGTTTTTTCGAAGATCAGCGCGATGTTGTTGCCTTTCAGGTGCTGCTGCTCGGTGCCGGTGTACTTGGCACGCTTGAGGTCGCGGGAAAGGTCCAGCAGGTAGCGCAGCTCACGGGTGGTGTGGTGTTCCAGGCTGAGCAGGTTGCGGTTGTGAATATTGAACGCCATGACTTTTCTCCTTGAGTTTGGTGAACGCACCGGCCGCCGCTTTGTGAGGGCGGCCGGGGGTAATGGTCGTTAGTAGTCGATCTGGTCGCGCACGATCGGGCAGGTCATGCAGTGGCCGCCGCCCCGGCCCCGGCCCAGTTCGCCGGCACTGATGGTGATGACCTCGATCCCGGCCTTGCGCAGCAGGGTATTGGTGTAGGTATTGCGGTCGTAGCCAATGACCACGCCCGGCTCGATGGCCACCACGTTGTTGCCGTCATCCCACTGTTCGCGCTCGGCGGCAAAGCTGTTGCCACCGGTTTCGACCACGCGCAGCTTGACCCCAAGCTGCTCGCCCACCACCTCGATGAACGACTTGTTCTCGCGGCGCACGTCCATGCCGTAAGGCTTGCTTTCGTCCGGGCGGATGATGAACGGCACGATCTCTTTCACCACTTCCGGGAAGACCGTGACCAGGTCGCGGTCGCAGAAGCTGAACACGGTGTCCAGGTGCATGGCAGCACGGGATTTCGGCAGGCCGGCGACGATGACTTTTTCCACCGCGCCCTTGGCGAACAGGTTTTGCGCCAACTGGCCGATGGCCTGGCGCGAGGTGCGCTCGCCCATGCCGATCAGCACGATGCCTTTGCCGATCGGCATCACGTCACCACCCTCGAGGGTGGCGTTGCCGTGGTCCTTGTCCGGGTCGCCGTACCACACCTGGAAGTCGGCGCCGGTGAACTCCTTGTGGAACTTGTAGATGGCTGTGGTCAACAGGGTTTCCTGGCGGCGCGCCGGCCAGTACATCGGGTTGAGCGTGACGCCGCCATAGATCCAGCAGGTGGTGTCGCGGGTGAACTGGGTGTTGGGCAACGGTGGCAGGATGAAGCTGGAATGGCCCAGGTAGTCGTTGTACATCTTGACCACGCTGGCGCCTTCGCTGTCTGGCAGGTCCTGGCCTGCCACGCCGCCGATCAGGAACTCGGCCAGGTGGCGTGGCTCGAGGCTTTCGAGCCAGCTACGCACTTCGTTGGTCAGGCCGACACCGACGGTGTCGGGGGTGATCTTGCGATCGAGGATCCACTTCAGTGCTTCGGGTTGCTGGACGATGTCGGTCAGCAGGTTGTGCATCTCCAGCACATCCACGCCACGCTCGCGCATCTTGGTGACAAAGTCGAAATGGTCACGCTTGGCCTGGTCGACCCAGATCACGTCGTCGAACAGCAGCTCGTCACAGTTGCTCGGCGTCAGGCGCTTGTGCGCCAGGCCCGGCGAGCAAACCATCACTTTGCGCAGTTTGCCGGCTTCGGAGTGGACACCGTACTTCTGTTTTTCAGCGGACATGATTTCATTCCTCCAGTTGAACGAAGACGTGGGTCAAAGGGTCAGGAAGCCGTCGTACAGGCCAAAGGCTGCCACCAGGGCACCGATGACCACGGCTGCGAAGATCAGTTTTTCCACGTTGGTGAAGACAGGTTGGCCAACCTCACGCTTGGCCTTGGCGAACAGGATTGCGCCAGGTGCGTAGAGCAGGGCCGAGAGCAGCAGGTATTTCACGCCACCGGCGTACAGCAGCCAGACGGCGTACAACAGGGCGATACCACCGATCACCAGGTCCTTCTGCCGTTCGGCCAGGGCCTGCTCGTAGGTTTCGCTACGCAGAGCCAGCAGGAAGGCATAGGCGGCCGACCACAGGTAGGGCACCAGGATCATCGAGGTGGCCAGGTAGATCAGCGACAGGTAGGTACTGCTGGAGAACAGCGTGATCACCAGGAAGATCTGCACCATGGCGTTGGTCAGCCACAGGGCGTTGGCCGGTACCTGGTTGGCGTTCTCGCGGCGCAGGAACTCCGGCATGGTATGGTCCTTGGCGGCGGCGAACATGATCTCGGCGCACAGCAGCACCCACGACAGCAGGGCCCCGAGCAGCGAGATGATCAGGCCGACGCTGATCAGTACCGCGCCCCAGTGGCCGACCACATGCTCCAGTACGGCAGCCATCGACGGGTTCTGCAGCTTGGCCAGTTCTGGTTGGGTCATGATGCCCAGCGACAGCACGTTGACCAGCACCAGGAACAGCAGCACGGTGACGAAGCCGATGACCGTGGCCTTGCCCACGTCAGAGCGTTTTTCCGCCCGCGACGAGAAGATGCTCGCACCCTCGATGCCGATGAACACCCACACGGTGACCAGCATCATGTTGCGCACCTGGTTCATCACGCTGCCCAGCTCTGGCGTACCTACCGCCCAGATGTCGGCGGTGAAGATGTCGAGCTTGAAGGCGAACAGGCAGATCAGGGCGAACAGCAGCAGCGGCACCACCTTGGCCACGGTGGTGATCAGGTTGATGAATGCTGCTTCCTTGATACCGCGCAGTACCAGGAAATGCACGGCCCACAGCAGCACTGATGCGCCGATGATGGCGGCCGGGGTGTTGCCTTCGCCGAAGATCGGGAAGAAGTAGCCCAGGGTACTGAACAGCAGCACGAAGTAGCCGACGTTGCCCAGCCAGGCACTGATCCAGTAGCCCCAGGCCGAGGAGAAGCCCATGTAGTCGCCAAAACCGGCCTTGGCGTAGGCATACACCCCGCCATCCAGGTCAGGCTTGCGGTTGGCCAGGGTCTGGAACACGAACGCCAGGGTCAGCATGCCGACCGCGGTGATCGCCCAGCCGATCAGTACAGCGCCAACCCCTGCGCTGGCAGCCATGTTTTGCGGCAGCGAGAAGATCCCGCCACCAATCATCGAACCGACGACAAGTGCAACTAACGCGCCGAGCTTTAGTTTTCCGGATGAATCAGACATTTAACAACTCCTGCCAGGAGAAAGTTGACGACAGAGTAAATCCGACGCCGCTGCCATTCGCTGACTTGGGTCAGTTCATGGCGACGTGAAGTAGGAAAATTCCTTCACGAAGCTCCTGGAGAGTGCCGACAACTTATGCCGCAGGCCCTGCATGCTGGCACCTCCATGTCCATCTAGAGCAAACGCTCTGTTCAGCCTGCGATGCTTGACGCTAGCCGTTTTTGCCGCTTTCGCAAATTTTTCACAAGAATTTCGAGTTTTATCGGATTCTTTTCTAGTTGCTCCGGAGCTGCTAGGTTTTACTCAAAAGCTGGCATAGACAAAGCAGTTATTAGTGCTATAGCTTCATTGGTCAGGATCATTATAAGTAGCAACACTTATATGGACCGCATGGCTGTTTCAAGCCCATGACAGTGCGCAAAAAAAGGAAGGCTCATGAGCGAACCGGGACAGAAGCTGCGCCTGGGCGCGCTGATCGCATTGGTGGTCGGCTCGATGATTGGAGGCGGGATCTTCTCGTTGCCGCAGAACATGGCGGCGCGTGCCGATGTGGGGGCTGTGCTGATCGGTTGGGGTATCACCGCAGTCGGCATGTTGGCCCTGGCTTTCGTATTCCAGACCCTGGCCAATCGCAAGCCGGAGCTGGACTCGGGAGTGTACGCCTACGCCAAGGCCGGCTTTGGCGAGTACATGGGTTTTTCCTCGGCCTGGGGCTACTGGATCAGTGCCTGGCTGGGCAACGTCGGCTACTTCGTGCTGCTGTTCAGCACTCTGGGTTTCTACTTCCCGGTATTCGGCGAGGGCAACACACCAATCGCCATCGGCTGCGCTTCGCTGCTGCTCTGGGCGGTGCATTTCCTGGTGCTGCGCGGCATCAAGGAAGCGGCGTTCATCAACCAGGTGACCACCGTGGCCAAGGTGGTACCGTTGCTGATTTTCGTGGTGATCGCGGCGTTCGCCTTCCGCGCCGATATCTTCACACGTGACATCTGGGGCCTGAGCAACCCGCAGTTCGGCAGCGTGCTGGAGCAGGTGCGCAACATGATGCTGGTCACCGTGTTCGTGTTCATTGGTATCGAGGGCGCCAGCGTGTATTCCGGGCGCGCCCAGCGCCGCTCGGATGTGGGCAAGGCCACGGTGATCGGTTTCCTGGGAGTGCTGGCGCTGCTGGTGCTGGTCAACGTGCTGTCGCTGGGGGTGATGACCCAGCCTCAACTGGCCGGGCTGCAGAACCCGTCACTGGCTTCGGTGCTGGAGCATATCGTCGGGCCGTGGGGTGCCTTGCTGATCAGTATCGGCCTGGCGGTTTCGCTGCTTGGCGCGCTGCTGTCGTGGGCGTTGCTGTGTGCCGAGATCCTCTACGCCACGGCGCGGGACAAGACCATGCCGCGTTTCCTGGCCAAGGAAAACGCCAACCATGTACCGGCCAACGCCCTGTGGCTGACCAACTGCATGATCCAGGGCTTCCTGCTGATCACGCTGTTTTCCGCCGGTACCTATACCAGCCTGATCTACCTGGCCTCGTCGATGATTCTTGTGCCCTACCTGTGGTCGGCGGCCTACGCCGTGCTGTTGGCGGTACGTGCAGAAACCTACGACGAGCAGCCGGCCCTGCGCCGCAAGGACCTGCTGGTGGCGCTGGTTGCCCTGGTATATGCCGTGTGGCTGTTGTACGCCGGCGGGCTGAAGTACCTGCTGCTGTCGGCGCTGCTGTACGCGCCGGGCGTGATCCTGTTCGCCAGGGCCAAGCATGAGCAGGGTAAAACCTTGTTCACCACTTGGGAAAAGCTGATTTTCGCTGCCGTGCTGGCAGGTGCCGCGCTGGCGGCCTATGCCCTGTACTCAGGGCTGCTGAGCTTGTGACGGGGCAGGGCAGGGGGCGTGCTCGGGGCGGGACCAGATCCACAGGTTGCCCAGGGTCATGCCGGCAATGGCCAGGAACACCGGCCAGCGGTGTTCCAGGAACGTCAGCATCAGGCCCGCGCACAGCAGCATGCTGAGGGTCGCGCTGACCTTGGCCCGGCGCTGGATCACCTTGCCATTGCGCCAGTTGTGCAGGATCGGCCCGAACAAACGGTGGTTTTCCAGCCAGGCAGACAGGCGCGGCGAACTGCGTGTGGCCGCCCAGGCAGCCAGCAGGATGAATTCGGTGGTCGGCAGGCCGGGAATGACGATCGCGACCAGGCCCACGCCCAGGCTCACGTAAGCCAAGGTCGCATACAGCAGGCGGGCGAGTTTCGAACGGGCGGGTCGGGTCATGGTCTCACTGCATGGAAGCGGTTCGGCCACCGGTAGGGTGGCCGGGGTACGGCGTGTCAAACCAGCGCGGCATCTGCAGCATAGGCATGCTTGAGCAGCTTGGTGAAGCGCTCGAAGGCAGCAACTGCGCCGCGTTCGGCAGCGGCTTCCTCTTCGGCCGACAGGGCCAGGCCATCAAGAATGCGGGTGAACTGTTTCCAGCCTTCGGCACGGCCACCGGCCGGTTCGCCCAGGTGTCGGGCACCGAAAGTTTCGGACAGTTCCAGGGCCACGGCACGCTTGATCAGAAACGCAGCGCCCAGTTTGGAGCCTTCGGAGACGAAGATCCAGCCCATTGCCTCGCCCAGGCTCGGGTTGCGCAGGGCGCCCGGCACGGCTGGTGGTACTTCGGTGTCGAGGTCGGCGAGGTCCAGGCGGGCCTGTTCGGCACGGCAGCGCTCGGCCAGGTCGGGGATGATGGCGATCAGTTGCGGGTCGTTGTACAGGGCCTGCAGCTCGGCCTGGAACAGGTACTGGGCGACCACGAAGCGGGCGAAGCTTTCGCGGCTGTCGAAGGGCGCGTGGGCTTTGACCAGGGCATCCAGTTCGGCGTGGGGGGCGTGGGTGATCTGGTTGAGGCGCTGGGAGCGCAGGGCTGGGCGGTCGGTCATGGGGCAGTCCTTGGAAAAGGGGGCGTCTAGAGACAAGACGAAACAGCGGGGGCGGGACAGTAAAAAAATCGGGATTTCGTGTTGCCTGTACTGGCCTCTTCGCGGGCATGCCCGCTCCCACAGGACCATCGCAGGCCCAAGGCTTGCGCAGTATCTGTGGGAGCGGGCGAGCCCGCGAATAGGCCGGTACAGACGCAAGGGGTCAGATATCCCAAACCACATTGATGCCGAAGTTGCGCCCCGGCATGGTCAGGCGGTCGATGTTGGCCGGCTGAGTCACGGCCGCTTCACCCTGGCCGTCGTAGCTGCGTACCGAATCCCACTGCCAGTACTTCTTGTCGGTGAGGTTGTACAGGCCGGCGTTGATGGTCACGTCGTCGGTGACCTTGTAGTAACCGGTCAGGTCCAGCACCCCGTAGCCCGGGGTGCGGAACTTGGAGCTCGAGCCGTCGGGCGAGTAGAAGGTGCTGTCGTCGACGCGGGTCTTGCGCTTGACCAATGTCCAGCTCAGCAGGCCGCCGTAGTGTTGTTGTTCGTAACCCAGGCCGAACACGCCCTTGAGCGGGTTGACGCTGTTCAGTGGCTCGCCGGTGTCATCGTTGCGGCCATAGGTGTAGGCGATCGAGCCCTGGGTATACAGGCCCTGCGGCGCACCGAAGTGGTCCAGGTTCAGGCGGCCCTTGACCTCGGTACCCTTGATGGTGGCGTGCTTGATGTTGTTGGCCTTGAAGGTCTGCTCCAGGTTGGCGCTTTGTACGGCATCTTCGTCGATGAAGTCGCGGTACTTGTTGTAGAACACCGCCACGTCGAAATTACCGGCGTCGAAGTTGCCACGCAGACCGGTTTCATAGCTTTTGCTCTTTTCGGGTTCGAGACCCGGGTTGCCTTCGACGCGGTAGCCTTGCTCGATGTTCTCAAACTTCCCGTACATGGATTTGGCAGTCGGGGTGCGGAAACCTTCGGCGTACTGGCCATACCAGGTGTAGTTGTCGTTGAAGGCGTAGGTCAGGCCGAATTTGGGCGAGACGCGGTGCCACTTCTTGTCCGAGTCGTCCTGGGAGGTTGGTGCGGTACCGCTGGACTCCAGGCCACGCAGGAATTCCTCGGTGAACCTGGGCTCCATGCGCGTGTAGTCGTAACGAGCACCAGGCATGAAGGTCCAGTTGTTCCAGCGGATTTCATCCTGCACGAACAGGCTGTAGGTGTTCACGGTCGGGTCCGGGAAGTCGCTGACCAGGGCCTGGCCGTCTGCCGGGCGCTCGGCGCCAGCGGCAGAACAGCCTGAACCAACGGCCAGGCAGGTACCGGTGCCGCTGCGGGAGCCGGTGACCTTCTCGTGCTTGAGGGTGGTGCCGTACGTCAACAGGTGGTCGGTGGCGCCGAGGCTGAAGGCCTTGTCCAGCTGGGCGTCGAATACCCACTGGCGGTCCTTGTACAGGGTGTCTCGGGTACGCAGTACCTGACGGCCAGGCGGTGCGTAGACTTCCTCGGTGTGCTGGTCGGTCTTGGCGATCTGGTAGTTCAGGCTCCACTTCACATGGTCGGCGACCAGCGAGTCCAGGCCGAACTCATGGTTGATGCCAAAGCGTTCGCGGGTGATGGTGTCGTTGCCATTGCGCGCCTTGTAGTACCCCGAGGCACCAAAGCCAGGAATGAAAGGCCCGCCCACCGCACTGAGGATGTTCTGGTCGCGGTCATCCTTGTAGCGCTCGTAGGTGAAGCCCAGGCGCGCTTCGTCGGCGTAGTTCCAGCCCAGCTTGGCCAGCACGTTTGTGGTGCGCACGTCCATCGGGTTGGCTTCGGTACGCGCCAGGCCGTCACCGCTGTGGCCGCCGTGGGTCTCGGTTTCGTGACCGTTGCGCTGGCTCAGGTGCAACAGGCCGTCGAAGTCGCCCTGGCGGCCGGCGACGGTGGCGGAGGTCAGCCAGCTTTCGTCGGCCGAGCTGTAGCCGGTTTTCAGGCGGGCACCGGCGTCCTTGCCAGGCTTGATGATGTCGTCCGGGTCGAGGGTGAAGTAGCTCACCGCCCCGCCGATGGCGTTGCTGCCATACAGCACCGAGGCCGGGCCGCGGAGGATTTCCACACGCTTGACGATCTCCGGGTCAACGTAGTTGCGCTGGGTCTGGGCGTAGGGGCCGAAGAAGAAGCTGTCGGGGATCGACACGCCGTCCACCTGGGTGAGGATGCGCTCGCCATCGATACCACGGATGTTGTAGCCGTTCAGGCCGCTGCGCTGGCCGGTGCCGGCTACCGACACACCTGGTTCGTAGCGCACCAGGTCCTGGATGTTGTTCACGTTCTGCCGGTCCAGTTGCTCGCGGGTCTGCACGCTGACGGTGCTCGGCACCTGGCTGACGTCCTGGGCGCTGCGGGTGGCGCTGACGGTCACCTGCTGCAGGGCAATCACATTGGCGCTGGCCTGGCGTTCGAGCACCACATTGCCGTTGCTGATCTTGCGAAAGCCCAGGCCGGTGCCGTGCAGCAGGCGCTTGAGCGCGGCTTCCGGCGGTAACGAACCCTGCACCCCTGGCGATGCCACGCCGTCGGCCAGTTCGGCGCTGAAGCCGACCTGCCAGCCGGTGACCTGGCTGAAAGCATTTATGGCCGAAACCAGCGGCTGCTGGCCGATGCTGAAGCGGTAGTCGCCCATGCGCGGGCTGCTGGCCTGTGCCGGTTCGGCGGCCAGTGCCGGCAGGCTGATGGCGCCGCTGGCGAGCAGGGCGAGGTTCAGTAGGGAAAGGCTCAGGAGGGACAGTTGCCCTCCATGGCGAGGAAGGGTGGAGGGGCGGGTAGGACCTGTGGACATCGGAAGCGCTCCCTGACGCGCGGACTGTTATAGGTGATGGCTGTCCTCGTTTTCAAACGAGAATCAGTTGCATTGGCTATAACGAGACGGGCGGGGTAGCGTGACTGCGTAAAAAAAGTTGGATTGCGGTTTGGCGGTCTGTATCGCGATTTCTGTGGGAGCGGGCATGCCCGCGAAACAGGCACTGCGGTGGATGGCACGGGCGTTGCCCGTGTTCGCGGGCACGCCCGCTCCCACAGGGACCGTGTCGGGTTTCAGATTTGCGGATCAGTTCAGAATGACCAGCGCCGGGTACTCATGCAGCTGTGCCGAGGTGATGTGGGCCAGCGCACGCAGGGTTTCCAGCGGTTGGTCGAGGCGGTAGTTGCCGGTGACCGCCATGTCTTCCAGCTGCGCATTGCGGTTGATGATCCAGCCCGGGTAGTAGCGCTGCACCTCGGCCAGCACCTGGCTCAGCGGGCAGTTCTCGAACACCAGGCGGCCGTCGACCCAGGCCAGGTCCTTGTGCATGTCGGGGCGCTGGCGCTTGCCGAATCCCTGGGGGCCGACGCTGATGCTGTCGCCGGCGCTCAGGCGGATGCGCTGGTCGCGGGCCCCCTGCAGGTCGACATCGCCGCGCTGCACCCGCACCTGTGCCTCGCCGTCGAGGTAGCGCACGGCAAAGTCGGTGTCGCGCACCTGCGCGCGCAATGGCCCGGCCTGCACTTCCAGTGGCAGCAGCGCGCCCTCGGGGACCTGAAAATAGGCCTCACCCTGCAATAGGCGGGCGACCTGGCGACCATCACGCTGCTCGCTGGCAAATGCCGAATTGGTGTTGAGCAGCACTTTCGCCCCATCTTCCAGCTGCAGGCGCTGGCGTTCTCCCACCACTGTCAGGTGGTCGGCCTGCAGGCGCATGGGCAGGTTGCCGAGGGTGAACAGCCCGACCAGCAGCAGCGCTGCCGTGGCCAGGGGTTTCCAGTGGCTGCGCAGGCGCCCGCGCCACGAGCGGCGCTGTTGCTTATGCATCTGTACGGCCACCTGGTGCAGCGGTGCGCCGTTCCACAATGCTTCTGCCTCGACATAGGCCTCGGCATTTTCCGGCGCTGCGCTCAGCCAGGCTTCGAAGGCCTGGGTGTCCTCGGCGTCGGCGCATTGCAGGCGTACCAGCCAGTCCAGCGCCTCGTCCATGGCACGAGCACGGGCGCTGGGCCCGGCGGGTGACGGGCGAGGGGCAGGGCTGTCGGTCACGGTGAATCCTTGAATGGTTTTTTTCGAATGATCAAGGCTGAGGCGGGGTGTGGCAAGGGCTTTGGGTTGCCTCACTTGAGGCGGTCGGCGACACCCATGCAGATCGCCATGATCAGTTTCAGTTCCTTCTGTACCGTGCTGGGCGAAACATTCAGTTGTTCGGCGATTTCCAGGTAGGTGGCGCCATGCAGGCGGCTGAGGATGAAGATGCGCTGCTGGCGTTCGCTCAACTGGTTGAGGCTGATGCTCAGGTGCCTGAGCAACTGCTCGGCATGGGCCGCATCCTCGCTGCTGGTGGCCGGTGCGGCCACGCTGTGCAGGACCTCGTCGGGCACGTCGTCGACCAGCATGCGCGATTGCACCCGGCGTGCGCGCAGGTGGTCGAGGGCCAGGTTGCGCGCGGTCTGGAACACGAACGGCTCGATGTGTTCGATGGGCCGCTCACCGAGCGCGCGTGAAACCCGCAGGTAGGTTTCCTGCAACAGGTCTTCGGCCGTGTTGGGGTTGCCCACCATGCGCTGCAAGGTGCGCAGAAGGGTAAGACGCTGGACGAGGAAGACAGAGTTGAACCGGGACTGACTCACAGGGGGACCTGGCCGACGAAAGGTTAATGATAATGCTTATCATCCGTCTCGAAGGTCAAGCCTGGAAATGTTAGGAAAAGGTAAAGATTGTGAGTGGCAGGCGCCGGCATGCTTTTTGTGGGAGCGGGGGGGGGGGGGGGGGGGGGGGGGGGGGGGGGGGGGGGGGGGGGGGGGGGGGGGGGGGGGGAGGGGAAGGAGGGGGGAGGGGAGGAGGAAGAGGAGG
>NZ_JBKGFP010000003.1:0-89227 GCF_046557535.1 Pseudomonas sp. S1(2024) | reverse complement strand
GCCTTGCGTCGCGAAAGGGCCGCAAAGCGGCCCCGGAGGTCTCAGCACCACCGCTGAGGTCCGAGGGCTGCTTTGCAGCCCTTTCGCGACGCAAGGCCGCTCCCACAAGGGGCACACCCACATTGGCCGCCAGGCTGAGAAGCTCAGCCGGCGCGGCACAACGCCAGGCAGTTATCCAGCATGCGGTTGGAGAACCCCCACTCGTTGTCATACCAGGCCAGCACCTTGAGCATGCGCCCGTTGGCCCGGGTATGGTTGGCATCGAAGATCGACGACAGCGGGTTGTGGTTGAAATCGCAGGAAACCAGCGGCAAGGCGTTGTAGCCCAATACCCTGGAATGCTTGCTGGCCTCGAGGAACAGCTGGTTGACCTGTTCGGCCGTGGCCTCGCGCTTGAGATTGACCGTGAGGTCCACCAGCGACACGTTGATCACCGGCACCCGTACCGCCATGCCGGTCAGCTTGCCGGCCAGCTCCGGCAATACCAGGCCCACGGCCTCGGCAGCGCCGGTCTTGCTCGGGATCATCGACTGGGTCGCCGAGCGCGCACGGTACGGGTCGCCGTGGTACACATCGGTCAGCACCTGATCGTTGGTATAGGCATGGATGGTGGTCATCAGGCCCTGTTCGATGCCGAACTCGCGGTGCAGCACCTGGGCAATCGGTGCCAGGCAGTTGGTAGTGCAGGAGGCATTGGAGATGATCTGGTGCGAGGCCCGCAGGATGTCATGGTTGACCCCGTACACCACGGTGGCATCGGCGCCTTTGGCCGGTGCCGAGACAATCACCTTGCCAGCTCCCGCAGCCAGGTGTGCGGCGGCCTTGGCGCGCTCGGTGAACAGCCCGGTGCATTCGAACACCACGTCGATCGCCTCGGCCTTCCAGGGCAGTTCGGCCGGGTTGCGGATGGCACTGACCGCGATACGGTCACCATTGACCGTGAGGCTTTCGTGGTCGGCCTCGACACTGGCGTCGAAGGTGCCGTGCACGCTGTCGTACTTGAGCAGGTGGGCATTCATGGCGCTGTCGCCCAGGTCGTTGATGGCGACGACCTGCAGGTCCTGGCGGTAGCCTTGGGTATACAGTGCGCGCAGGACGTTGCGCCCGATGCGGCCGAATCCATTGATGGCGATGCGTAGGGTCATGGCAGTACCTCTGGCAGTCCGAGTGAAACCTGTGGCACAAAGGAGCTTCACTGAAACGGTTTTGTTGTTGGAATTACAAGATTATTCACCTGCCGATAGAAAACAAGCCTTTTTAGTGGCAGTATTTTGTTTAAACATACAACGAGTGGTTGGGCGACGTGCCTCCACCGATGCAGCGGGCTCCTCTACCTTGAGCCTAGGCCGCAATCGTTTGGAGGGGAAATGCCCGGTAAACCGCCCTTACAATTAGCCTGGAGTCCAGTACATGCATCCGCGCATCCTTGAGGTCACCCAGCGGCTGGTCGAACGTAGCCGTGCCACCCGCGAACGCTACCTGCAACTGATTCGCGGCGCGGCCAGTGACGGCCCCATGCGTGCCAGCCTGCAGTGCGCCAACTTCGCCCATGGCGTGGCCGGTTGCGGCAGCGACGACAAGCAGACCCTGCGCCTGATGAACGCGGCCAACGTGGCCATCGTCTCGGCCTACAACGACATGCTTTCGGCGCACCAGCCGTATCAGCACTTCCCCGAGCAGATCAAGCAGGCCTTGCGTGAAGTCGGCTCGGTCGGCCAGTTCGCCGGTGGCGTGCCAGCCATGTGCGATGGCGTGACTCAGGGCGAGCCGGGCATGGAGCTGGCCATCGCCAGCCGCGAAGTGATCGCCATGTCCACTGCCGTGGCCCTGTCGCACAACATGTTCGACGCCGCGCTGATGCTGGGCATCTGCGACAAGATCGTCCCCGGCCTGATGATGGGGGCGCTGCGCTTCGGCCACCTGCCGACCATCTTCGTTCCGGGCGGGCCGATGGTCTCCGGCATTTCCAACAAGCAGAAGGCCGATGTGCGCCAGCGCTACGCCGAAGGCAAGGCCAGCCGCGAAGAGCTGCTGGAGTCGGAGATGAAGTCCTACCACAGTCCTGGCACCTGCACCTTCTACGGCACTGCCAATACCAACCAGTTGGTGATGGAGGTGATGGGCCTGCACCTGCCGGGCGCCTCGTTCGTCAACCCGTACACACCGCTGCGCGACGCGCTCACCGCCGAGGCCGCGCAGCAGGTCACGCGCATGACCAAGGCCAGCGGCAGCTTCATGCCGCTGGGTGAAATCGTTGACGAGAAGGCGTTGGTCAACTCCATCGTCGCCCTGCATGCCACCGGCGGCTCGACCAACCATACCCTGCACATCCCGGCGATTGCCCAGGCTGCGGGTATCCAGCTGACCTGGCAGGACATGGCCGACCTGTCCGAGGTGGTGCCGACCCTGTCCCACGTCTACCCCAACGGCAAGGCCGACATCAACCACTTCCAGGCCGCTGGCGGCATGGCCTTCCTGATCCGCGAGCTGCTCGATGCCGGGCTGCTGCACGAAGATGTCAACACCGTGGCCGGCCATGGCCTGCGCCGCTACACCCAGGAGCCGTTCCTCGACAACGGCAAGCTGGTGTGGCGCGAAGGGCCGCAGCACAGCCTGGACGAAAGCATCCTGCGCCCGGTGGCGCGGCCGTTCTCGGCCGAAGGCGGCCTGCGGGTGATGGAGGGCAACCTCGGCCGCGGCGTGATGAAGGTGTCCGCTGTTGCCCCCGAGCACCAGGTGGTCGAGGCCCCGGCGCGGGTGTTCCACGACCAGCAGTCGCTGGCCGATGCGTTCAAGGCCGGCGAGCTGGAGCGTGACTTCGTCGCCGTGGTGCGCTTCCAGGGCCCGCGCTGCAACGGCATGCCGGAGCTGCACAAGCTCACACCGTTCCTCGGTGTGCTGCAGGACCGTGGCTTCAAGGTGGCGCTGGTCACCGACGGTCGCATGTCCGGTGCCTCGGGCAAGATCCCGGCGGCCATTCACGTTTGCCCCGAGGCTTATGACGGCGGCCCGCTGGCACGGGTGCGCGATGGTGATATGGTGCGGGTCGATGGTGTCGAAGGCACGCTGCGGGTAATGGTGTCGGCTGAAGAATTGGCCAGCCGCGACCTGCCGCCAGCGCCACAGGGCAACGACCTGGGCTGCGGGCGCGAGCTGTTCGGCTTCATGCGCATGGCGTTCAGCCCGGCAGAGCAGGGCGCCAGTGCGTTCACCTCGGCCCTGGAGAACCTCAAATGAAGGACCTGCTGGTTGGCGACATCGGCGGCACCAATGCCCGTTTTGCGTTGTGGCGTGACAACCAGCTGCATGAAGTGAAGGTCTTTGCCACCGAGGACTACACCAGCCCGGAACAGGCCATCGAGGCTTACCTCGAAGGCTTGGGCATTCCCCGCGGCGGCGTGACTGCTGCCTGCCTGGCGGTGGCCGGGCCGGTCGATGGCGATGAGTTCCGCTTCACCAACAACCACTGGCGCCTCAGCCGCGTGGCCTTCTGCCAGACATTGCAGGTCGAGCGGCTGCTGCTGATCAACGATTTTACCGCCATGGCGCTGGGCATGACCCGCCTGCGCCCCGGCGAGTTCCGCGAAGTGTGCCCAGGCCAGGCGGACCTGTCTCGGCCGGCATTGGTCATTGGCCCGGGTACCGGGCTGGGCGTTGGCGCGCTATTGCGCCTGGGCGAACAGCACTGGCATGCCTTGCCGGGAGAGGGCGGGCACGTCGACCTGCCGGTGGGCAATGCCCGCGAAGCGGCGATTCACCAACAGATTCACGGGCAGATCGGCCATGTCAGCGCCGAGACCGTGCTCAGTGGCGGTGGCCTGCTGCGCCTGTACCAGGCAATCTGCTCGCTGGACGGCGACACACCCCGACACAAGACCCCGGCACAGATCACCGATGCCGCGCTCAGCGGCGAGCCGCGGGCGCTGGCGGTGATCGAGCAGTTCTGCCGGTTCCTCGGCCGAGTCGCTGGTAACAATGTTCTGACGCTGGGCGCACGGGGTGGGGTCTATATTGTCGGCGGCGTGATCCCGCGCTTTGCCGAGCTGTTCCTGCGCAGCGGGTTTGCCGAGAGTTTTTCCGACAAGGGCTGCATGAGTGGCTATTTCGCTGGCGTGCCGGTTTGGCTGGTGACGGCGGAGTTTTCCGGGTTGCTGGGGGCCGGGGTGGCCTTGCAGCAGGCGCTGGATCACTGACTGGGGCTGCTTTGCAGCCCTTCGCGGGCAAGCCCGCGAAGGGCCGCAAAGCGGCCCCAATAAGAAACAGGCAACAAAGACCTGTAACTAACAAAAGGAAGGACCACCTTGAGCACTGCCGGCAAATCGATCCTGATGGTCGACGACGACCAGGAAATCCGCGAACTGCTGCAAACCTACCTGAGCCGCTCCGGCTTCCAGGTGCATGCCGAAGCCGACGGCAAGGGCTTTCGCCGCGCGCTGGAAACCACCCCCTGCGACCTGGTCATCCTCGATGTCATGCTGCCCGACGAAGACGGCTTCAGCTTGTGCCGCTGGGTACGCCAGCACCCGCGACAGGCACGGGTACCGATCATCATGCTCACCGCCAGCTCCGACGAAACCGACCGGGTCATCGGCCTGGAGCTGGGCGCCGACGACTACCTGGGCAAGCCATTCAGCCCCCGCGAACTGCAAGCGCGGATCAAGGCTCTGCTGCGCCGCGCCGAGTTCGGCCAGGCGGCACCGGGCAGTGCGGTGCTGGCCTTCGACGACTGGCGCCTGGACACGGTCAGCCACCGCCTGTTCCATCGCGACGGTGAGGAAGTGATTCTCTCCGGCGCCGACTTCGCCCTGCTCAAGCTGTTCCTCGACCACCCACAGCAGATCCTCGACCGCGACACCATCGGCAACGCCACCCGTGGTCGCGAGCCGATGCCACTGGACCGCATCGTCGACATGGCGGTCAGCCGCCTGCGCCAGCGCCTGCGCGATACCGACAGACCACCCAGGCTGATCCGCACCGTACGCGGCAGCGGTTACCTGTTGGCTGCCCATGTCTGCAATGCGCCCTGAGCGGCGCTGGCGTCTGCTGCCGCGTTCGCTACTGGGGCGCATGCTGCTGCTGACCCTGCTGGTAGTGCTGCTGGCCCAGGGGTTGTCGAGCATCATCTGGGTTGCCCAATTGCGCGCCAGCCAGTTGCAGGGCCTGCGTGCCAGCGCCAGCAGCCTGGCTCATTCGATGAGTGCCAGTGTCAGCTACTTCCGCTCGTTGCCGGTGGCGTACCGGCCGATGGTCCTCGACCAGCTGCGCAGCATGGGTGGCACGCGCTTTTTCGTGTCCCTCAACGCCAAGCCGCTGGACATGCCGCTACTGCCCGTTACCCCACGCAAGCAGGCGGTGATCGATGTGTTCCAGCAAGTGCTGCATGAGCGCCTGGGTTCGCAGATGGAAATTTCCGTGGAGTTCGTCGGGCCGGACGACCTGCGTATCTTCAACAGCGGCCTGAAGCTCGACGAACTGCCACGCTCCTGGGCGCATTACTCGCTGACCCTGGAGCCACTCAACCCGCCGGTGCTGGTCACCCAGATCCGCCTGGGCGAGGGTGAGTGGCTGTACATCGCCTCGCTGCTGCCCGAGCCCTACACCAGCCTGGAGGCCGAGCGCCTGCCGCGTCAGCAGATCGGCTTCATCGTGTTGACCACGGCCTTGCTGCTGTTGTTCATCGGCTTGCTGGTGCACTGGCAAAGCTGGCCGCTCAAGCGCCTGGCGCGGGCTGCGCGGGAGATGTCGCTGGGCGCCGATGTAGCGCCGGTGGCCGAAGGCGGTGGCAGCGAGGTGGTCGAGGTGGGGCGTGCGTTCAACAGCATGCGCGAGCGCATCAGCCGCTACCTGACCGAGCGCAGCCAGCTGTTCAGTGCCATTTCCCACGACCTGCGCACGCCGATCACCCGCTTGCGCCTGCGCGTCGAGCTGCTGGAGGACGAGCGCCTGCAGGCCAAGTTCAGCCAGGATCTGGACGAGCTGGAACTGCTGGTCAAAGGCGCGTTGCAGTGCGTGAAGGACACCGACATCCACGAGAACATCGAGCCGGTCGACCTCAACCAGGTGCTGGAAATCCTGGCCGAGCCTTACCTGGGCGATGGCCGCATAACGCTCGAAGGCCGGGCGCTGGCGCCGTACCCGGGCAAGCCGCTGGCGTTGCGGCGCTGCATCGGCAACCTGATCGACAATGCCATCAAGTACGGCGAGCGGGCACGGTTGCGCATCATCGACAATGCCGAGGGGTTTGTCCTGCAGGTGGATGACCAGGGGCCGGGGGTGCCGCAGCAGCAACTGGAGCAGGTGTTCGAGCCGCACTTCCGTCTGGCCGGGCAGCAGCAGGGGTACGGGCTGGGGTTGGGGATTGCGCGCAACATTGCCCATAGCCATGGCGGGGAGGTGAGTTTGCTGAACCTGCGTGAGGGCGGGTTGCGGGTGACCTTGTACCTGCCGCGGGGCATGGACTGAAGGGTTGTATTGCCTCTACTGGCCCCTTCGCGGGTAAACCCGCTCCCACAAAGACCTCACAGGTCCATACAGACTCCGAGGCTGACGCAAAAACCTGTAGGAGCGGGTTTACCCGCGAAGAGGCAGGCACAGGCAACACAAATGTCACTGACTGGTGACAAATCCACCCTCCTTGGTGACATTCCCATCCAGGCCCGCTCACTAGAATTCGCAGACGACTGGCAAGGATCAAGCTGGCCCATGAGCACCTCCAACCTGGCTTCCACCCGCTGGCTCGACGCCCCGGCCCACAACGCCTGGCGCATGGCAGAAGGGCAACGCCTGCTGGCCTTCGCCACGGCTTCGAAACTGCCCGATGGCTTCGGTAGCCTCGACGCCGCAGGCCTGCTTGCCTCCGGTGCCCGCGCCGAAACCCTGATCACCGCCCGCATGACCCACTGTTTTGCCCTGGCCCACCTGCAGGGGGTGCCCGGCTACCTGGCCTATGCCGAACACGGCGTGGCCGCACTGCGTGGCGCGCTGCAGGATGCCACCTACGGCGGCTGGTTCGCCCACCCCGGTGGCCATGACGACAGCGGCAAGGCGGCTTACCTGCATGCCTTTGTCGCCCTGGCCGCCAGCTCGGCGGTGATGGCAGGCGCTGGTGGTGCACCAGCCCTGCTGGCAGATGCGGTGCAGGTGCTCGAAGCGCATTTCTGGAGCGAAGAGGAGGGTGCCCTGCGGGAAGCCTTCTCCCGCGCCTGGCAGTTGCCCGAGCAGTACCGTGGCGCCAACAGCAACATGCATGCGGTCGAGGCCTTCCTGGCCCTGGCAGACGTAACTGGCGACAACCTGTGGCTGCAACGTGCCTTGCGCATCGCCGAACGCATCATCCATACCCATGCCGCCGCCAACGGCTACCGGGTAATCGAGCATTTCGACGCCCTCTGGCAGCCGCTGCCGCACTACAACCAGGCGCACCCGGCAGACCACTTCCGGCCTTATGGCTCCACGCCCGGGCATGCCCTGGAGTGGGCGCGGTTGCTGCTGCACCTGGAGGCCAGCCTGGAACGGTCCGGCTTGCAAGCCCCGCAGTGGCTGCCAGACTGCGCCCGCGCATTATTCGACACAGCCTGCCGGCAGGCCTGGAGCGTCGATGGCACGCCTGGTTTCGTCTACACCCTGGACTGGGCCGATCGCCCGGTGGTGCGCGCACGCCTGCACTGGGTGCATGCCGAAGCCTGCGCCGCCGCAGCAGCACTGTTGCAGCGCACGGGCGACAGGCACTACGAACAGTGGTACCGCCGTTGCTGGGACTTCATCGCCAACCATTTCATCGACCATGGCGCCGGCAGCTGGCACCACGAGCTCGATGCACACAACCAGCCCGCTGCGACCATCTGGCCAGGCAAACCCGACCTCTACCATGCCTACCAGGCGCTGCTGCTGCCGGGCTTGCCACTGGCACCCAGCCTGGCCAGCAGCCTGGCCGTCAATGTAACCAAACGATGACATTCGCGCATCGCTTCGTTACCTGGCGAGGCGAGCACGCTGTTTAGACTTCATGCAACGCAAGCGATCGACTTGCACGGCATAACAACAAGAAAGGTGCTTCGATGAATTCCACGCTCCGTCTCGCTGCCGCAATCTCACTGGCCTCCTTGTTCCCGCTGAGTGCCTTGGCTGCCGATGCCAAAGGCAGTGTCGAGGTCGTGCACTGGTGGACCTCCGGTGGTGAAAAAGCGGCGGTCGATGTGCTCAAGGCCCAGGTTGAAAAGGATGGCTTCACCTGGAAGGACGGCGCCGTCGCCGGTGGTGGTGGTGCCACCGCCATGACCGTGCTCAAGAGCCGCGCCGTGGCCGGCAACCCGCCGGGTGTCGCGCAGATCAAGGGCCCGGACATCCAGGACTGGGCTGCCACCGGCCTGCTCGACGCCGATGTGCTCAAGGATGTGGCCAAGGAAGAAAAGTGGGACTCACTGCTCGACAAGAAAGTCGCGGACACCGTCAAGTACGACGGTGACTATGTCGCCGTGCCGGTGAACATCCACCGAATCAACTGGCTGTGGATCAATCCCGAGGTCTTCAAGAAGGCCGGGATCGACAAGGCGCCAGCCACCCTCGACGAATTCTACGCCGCCGCCGACAAGCTCAAGGCCGCCGGCTTCATCCCGCTCGCCCATGGCGGCCAGCCGTGGCAGGACAGCACCGTGTTCGAAAGCGTGGTGCTGGCGGTCATGGGGGCCGATGGCTACAAGAAGGCCCTGGTCGACCTCGACAGCACGGCCTTGACCGGCCCGCAGATGGTCAAGGCGCTGACCGAACTGAAAAAGGTCGCCACCTACATGGACCCGGATGGCAAAGGCCAGGACTGGAACCTGGAAGCGGCCAAGGTCATCAACGGCAAGGCCGGCATGCAGATCATGGGCGACTGGGCCAAGAGCGAATGGACCCTGGCGAAGAAAACCGCTGGCAAGGACTACCAGTGCGTGCCGTTCCCCGGCACCGAAAAGGCCTTCCTGTACAACATCGACTCGCTGGTGGTGTTCAAGCAGAACGACGCCGGCACGTCTGCCGGCCAGCAGGACATTGCCCGCAAGGTGCTGGGTGAGGACTTCCAGAAGGTCTTCAGCAGCAACAAGGGCTCGATCCCGGTGCGCAACGACATGCTGGCCGACATGGGCAAGTATGGTTTCGACGCCTGCGCGCAGACCTCTGCCAAGGACTTCCTGGCCGATGCCAAAAATGGCGGCCTGCAGCCGAGCATGGCGCACAACATGGCCACCACGCTGGCCGTGCAGGGCGCGTTCTTCGATGTGGTGACCAACTACATCAACGACCCCAAGGCCGACCCGGCCGATGCGGCGAAGAAGCTGGCGGCGGCGATCAAGGCTGCCCAGTAAAGCTGACGCGATTCCGTTGTAGGAGCGGCCTTGTGTCGCGATGGGCTGCGCAGCAGCCCCATAACCTGCGCACTCGATCTTTAAGGTAGGTAATCGACCTTGAGTCCGTTGGGGCTGCTGCGCAGCCCATCGCGACACAAGGCCGTTCCTACAGGGAGTGCGGCGCCTTTGAGGTGAACCATGACCACAGCAACCGCCCAACTGCGGGCCTCACCCCTGGACGCGCTACAGCGCTGGCTGCCCAAGCTGGTGCTGGCGCCTAGCATGTTCATCATCCTGGTGGGCTTCTACGGCTACATCCTCTGGACCTTCGTTCTGTCCTTCACCACCTCGACCTTCCTGCCGACCTACAAATGGGCCGGCCTGGCGCAATACGCCCGGCTGTTCGACAACGACCGCTGGTGGGTGGCAAGCAAGAACCTTGTGCTGTTCGGCGGCCTGTTCATCGCCATCAGCCTGGTCATCGGCGTAGTGCTGGCGGTCTTGCTGGACCAGCGCATCCGTCGCGAAGGTTTCATCCGCACCATCTACCTGTACCCCATGGCGCTGTCGATGATCGTCACCGGTACCGCCTGGAAGTGGCTGCTTAACCCCGGCATGGGCCTGGACAAGCTGCTGCGTGACTGGGGCTGGGAGGGCTTTCGCCTGGACTGGCTGATTGATCCCGACCGGGTGGTGTACTGCCTGGTGATCGCTGCCGTGTGGCAGGCCTCGGGTTTCATCATGGCAATGTTCCTTGCCGGCCTGCGTGGCGTCGACCCGTCGATCATCCGTGCCGCGCAGATCGACGGCGCCAGCCTGCCGCGCATCTACTGGCGCGTGGTACTGCCCAGCCTGCGCCCGGTGTTCTTCAGCTCGCTGATGATCCTCGCGCACATTGCCATCAAGAGCTTCGACCTGGTGGCGGCGATGACTGCCGGCGGCCCAGGCTACTCGTCCGACCTGCCGGCGATGTTCATGTATTCGTTCACCTTCAGCCGCGGCCAGATGGGCATGGGCTCGGCCAGCGCCATCCTGATGCTCGGGGCGATCCTGGCGATCCTCGTGCCTTACCTGTACTCGGAGCTGCGGAGCAAACGCCATGCATAGCCCTCTCGACAAAGCGGTGCTGAGCCCGAGCCGCATCGCCATCCACGCGGTGCTGTTGCTGGCGGTGCTGCTGTACCTGGTACCGTTGGTGGTGATGCTGCTGACCAGCTTCAAGACCCCGGAAGACATCAGCACCGGCAACCTGCTGAGCTGGCCGGCAGTATTTACCGGCATCGGTTGGGTCAAGGCCTGGAGCACGGTCAGCGGTTACTTCTGGAATTCGATCATGATCACCGTGCCAGCGGTGCTTATCTCCACCGCCATCGGCGCGCTGAACGGCTATGTGCTGTCGATGTGGCGCTTCCGCGGTTCGCAGCTGTTCTTCGGCCTGCTGCTGTTCGGCTGCTTCCTGCCGTTCCAGACCGTACTGCTGCCGGCCTCGTTCACCCTCGGCAAGCTCGGCCTGGCCAGCACCACGACCGGCCTGGTGCTGGTGCACGTGGTCTACGGCCTGGCCTTCACCACGCTGTTCTTCCGCAACTTCTACGTAAGCATCCCCGATGCGCTGGTCAAGGCCGCGCGTCTGGACGGTGCCGGGTTCTTCACCATCTTCCGCCGCATCATCCTGCCGATGTCCACGCCGATCATCATGGTCTGCCTGATCTGGCAGTTCACCCAGATCTGGAACGACTTCCTGTTCGGGGTGGTGTTCTCCAGCGGCGATTCGCAACCGATTACCGTGGCCCTGAACAATCTGGTCAATACCAGCACCGGGGCCAAGGAATACAACGTCGACATGGCGGCGGCGATGATCGCCGGCCTGCCAACCCTGCTGGTCTACGTGGTGGCAGGCAAATATTTCGTCCGCGGGCTGACTGCTGGCGCGGTAAAGGGGTAAGTCATGGCAACGCTCGAACTTCGCAATGTGAACAAGACCTACGGCAGCGGTTTGCCGGACACCCTCAAGGACATCCAGCTGTCGATCAAGGATGGCGAGTTCCTGATCCTGGTCGGCCCCTCGGGCTGCGGCAAGTCGACCTTGATGAACTGCATCGCCGGGCTGGAGCAGATCACCGGCGGCGCGATACTCATCGACCAGCAGGACGTCAGCGGCATGAGCCCCAAGGACCGCGACATCGCCATGGTGTTCCAGTCCTACGCGCTGTACCCGACCATGAGCGTGCGCGAGAACATCGAATTCGGCCTGAAGATCCGCAAGCTGCCGCAAGCTGCAATCGACGAGGAAGTGGCGCGGGTGGCCAAGCTGTTGCAGATCGAGCACCTGCTGGCGCGCAAGCCGGCGCAGCTGTCCGGTGGCCAGCAACAGCGCGTGGCCATGGGCCGGGCGCTGGCACGGCGGCCGAAGATCTACCTGTTCGATGAACCGCTGTCCAACCTCGATGCCAAGTTGCGCGTCGAGATGCGCACCGAAATGAAACTGATGCACCAGCGCCTGAAGACCACCACCGTGTACGTCACCCATGACCAGATCGAGGCCATGACCCTGGGCGACAAGGTGGCGGTGATGAAGGACGGCATCATCCAGCAGTTCGGCACCCCGCAGCAGATCTACAACGATCCGGCCAACCAGTTCGTCGCCAGCTTCATCGGCTCGCCGCCGATGAATTTCATCCCGGTGCGCCTCACGCAACAGGACGGGCGCCTGCTGGCCGTGCTCGACAGCGGCCAGGCGCGTTGCGAGCTGCCCTTGGGAATGGCCGCGGACGAGATGGATGGCCGCGAGGTCATCCTCGGCATCCGCCCCGAGCAGATTGCCCTGGGTGCAGCCGAGGGCAATGGCCTGCCCGGCATTCGCGCCGAGGTGCAGGTGACCGAGCCCACCGGGCCAGACCTGCTGGTATTCGTCACCCTCAACCAGACCAAGGTCTGCTGCCGCCTGGCGCCGGATGTGGCGTGCCGGGGCGGCGATAACCTGAACCTGCAATTCGACCCAGCCCGGGTGCTGCTGTTCGACGCCGCCAGCGGCGAGCGCCTGCACCTGGCCACCACTGCTGCAACCATGAAAGACAACGTGGCGCACTTCAAGGGCCGATAACTCGTCTACACCATCAAATAAGAAAAAGAGGACGCAAAGGGATGGAACAGCGCAAACGCATCAGGACATTGGGCTCGCTGGCCTTGCTCGCGCCACTGGCGATGGCTGTTGGCAGCAGCGCTCAGGCTGCCGAAGCTTTTTCCAGCGAATCGAAGTGGATGACCGGCGACTGGGGCGGCACCCGCACCGAGTTGCTGGAAAAGGGCTATGACTTCACCCTCGATTACGTCGGCGAGGTTGCCGGTAACCTGCACGGTGGATACAACGACGACAAGACTGCGCGCTACAGCGACCAGTTCGCCCTCGGCGCGCACCTGGACCTGCAGAAAATCTTTGGCTGGCACGACGCCGAGTTCAAGCTGGCGATCACCGAGCGCAGCGGCCGCAACCTGTCCAACGACCGCATCAGCGACCCGCGCGCCGGGCAGTTCAGCTCGGTGCAGGAAGTGTGGGGCCGCGGCCAGACTTGGCGCCTGACCCAGATGTGGGTCAAGCAGAAGTACTTCGACGGTGCGCTGGACGTGAAATTCGGCCGCTTCGGCGAGGGCGAGGACTTCAACAGTTTCCCCTGCGACTTCCAGAACCTGGCCTTCTGCGGCTCGCAGGTGGGCAACTGGGTTGGCGGCATCTGGTACAACTGGCCGGTCAGCCAGTGGGCGCTGCGGGTGAAATACAACATCACCCCGGAATTCTTCGTTCAGGTCGGTGCCTTCGAGCAGAACCCTTCCAACCTGGAAACCGGCAACGGCTTCAAGCTCAGTGGCAGCGGCACCAAAGGCGCGATCCTGCCGGTGGAAGCGGTGTGGTCACCCAAGGTCAATGGCCTGCCGGGCGAGTACCGCCTGGGTTACTACTACAGCACGGCCAAGGCCGACGATGTGTTCGATGACGTCAACGGCAACCCGCAGGCGCTGACGGGCGAGGCCTTCAAGTCGCACTCCAGCAAGCATGGCTGGTGGGTGGTGGCACAGCAGCAGGTCACCGCCCATGGCGGCGATGTAAACCGTGGCCTGAGCCTGTTCGCCAACTTCACCGTGCACGACAAGGCTACCAACGTCGTCGACAATTATCAGCAACTGGGCTTGGTCTACAAAGGCGCATTCGACGCCCGGCCCAAGGACGATATCGGCTTTGGCGTGGCGCGCATTCATGTGAATGACGATGTGAAGAAACGCGCCGAACTGCTCAACGCCCAGAGCGGTATCAGCGATTACGACAACCCAGGCTTCGTGCCGCTGCAGCGTACCGAGTACAACGCCGAGCTCTACTACGGCTTCCACGTCACCAACTGGCTGACCGTGCGGCCCAACCTGCAGTACATCAAGAGCCCCGGCGGCGTGGATGAGGTGGATAACGCGCTGGTCGCAGGGTTGAAGATTCAGTCGTCATTCTGAGAGCAATTGTTGTAAATTTACGCCAATCCACTTCGGTACCCGGCAACCACTGGTCTTCAGTGGTTGTCGGGGATAGGCCGAGACAGCGCTATCTCAAACAACAAGAGCTCTGAACCATGCCCGAACATCCGCTCCATCGCTTCTTCACCTCGCAGCGGCCCCGGCCGACATTCGAGTGGGAGCGTTACCAGCAGCGCGATGTGCTGATCATCGACCATCCCCGTTGCCAGGCGGTGTTCAGCCGCCAGGGTGCGCAACTGCTGCATTTTCAACCAGCGGGTGAACGGCCCTGGCTGTGGTGCGCCGAGCAGTGGCCGCAGGTGGGGGCGATCCGCGGTGGTGTGCCGGTGTGCTGGCCATGGTATGGCCGCCACCCCAGCGAGGACTTGTGGCCCGCCCATGGCTGGGCGCGCTTGCTCGACTGGAAGCTGGTGGACAGCCGCGAGGACGAGGAGGGCGTAACCCTGAAATGGCGGCTGAACCTGTGCGACTGGCAGGTCGACCTGCATGCCCGGCTGGGTAGCCGCATGGAGCTGAGCCTGAGCACCGAGCACCAGGACAGCGAACCCTGTCAGCTGAGCCATGCCCTGCTGGCCTACTGGCGCATCAGTGACGTGTCCGAGATAGCGCTGTCCGGGCTGGAGGATATCGAAGGCTACGACCGCCTGAACCGCCAGGCCTGCCGTGAAGATGGCGCGCTGAAGCTCAAGGGCGGTTGCCAGAAGGTCTACCCCGGCACGCCGCGGGTGCAATTGCAGGACCCGGCCTGGCAGCGCGAGCTGTGCATCGATACCGGTGACAGCGATGACACGGTGGTGTGGCACCCGGGCAACCGCCCGCTGATGGGCGTGACCGGGCGTGAATGCCAGCGCTTCGTCTGTGTCGAGGCCGCCAGCGGCAGTGGCGAGGGCCTGAGCCTGGCGCCGGGGCAGCGTGCCCACCTGCGCCTGCAGGCACACCGGCTCAGTTGAGCTCGTCGTCCTCGATCGGGTAGCGGCTGGCGTTGAGGCTTTCCTTGATCTTGCGCAGGTGCGGCTGGAAGTCCACGCCGCGACGCAGGGTCATGCCAGTGGCCAGCACATCGAGCACGGTCAGCTGGATGATCCGCGAGGTCATCGGCATGTAGATGTCGGTGTCTTCCGGCAGCGGAATGTGCAGGCTCAGGCTGCAGGCATTGGCCAGTGGCGAACCGGCAGCGGTCAGGCCCAGTACCGAGGCGCCGTTTTCCCGGGCCAGGCGGGCCACCTCGACCAGTTCGCGGGTGCGCCCGGTGTAGGAGATGATGACGAACAGGTCGCCGGTGTGCGCCACCGAGGCCAGCATGCGCTGCATCAGCACGTCGGCGTGGGCCGATACTGCCAGGTTGAAGCGGAAGAACTTGTGCTGGGCGTCCAGCGCCACCGGGGCCGAGGCGCCCAGGCCGAAGAAGTGGATCTGCCGGGCCTGGATCATCATGTCCACGGCACGGCTGACCTGTTGCGGGTCGAGCTGCTGGCAGGCGCTGTCGAGCGAGGCGATGGCACTGGCGAAGATCTTCTGGGTGTAGGCTGCCGGGTCATCGTCAGCCTCCACCGCGCGGCTGACGTAGGCGGCGCCGCTGGCCAGGCTCTGCGCCAGCTGCAGCTTGAGCTCGGGGTAGCCGCTGACGCCGAACGAGCGGCAGAAGCGGTTGACGGTCGGTTCGCTGACCTTGGCCGCCTGGGCCAGCGCAGCGATGCTGAAACGGGTGGCTTGTTGCGGATTGAGCAGGATGACTTCGGCGACTTTGCGTTCGGCCTTGTTCAGCTCGTCGAGGCGGCCCTGGATCTGTTCCAGGAGGTTTCGCACGCGGTCCATGGGTGTGTCCTTGGGTCGGGAAGGCAGCCGGCTGTTGGAGCAGCAGGCTTTTTGCACGGTCGTCTATCGTACTGTCGGCGCGTTTGACGTACCACTTGTCTGTAACACTTGTGTGTAATGTTGTGGTTTTTACTACATTATCCCTTGAAAACCGTATGTGAAAGCGGTATTCCTAGACCAACTTTAGGAAAGAACCAACATCATGGCTGCGATCAGTGTCGAACCTTGCACCTTTGCCCTGTTTGGCGCCTTAGGCGACCTGGCATTGCGCAAGCTGTTTCCTGCCCTCTATCAGCTCGACCGGGCCAACCTGCTGCACCCGGAAACCCGCCTGCTGGCGCTGGCCCGCGAGGCCGGTAGCGCGCAGGGCCACCTGGACAGCATCGAGGCGCACCTGCGCCGGCATGTGCCCGAGGCCGATATCGAACCCGCCGCACTGGGCCGTTTCCTCGCCAGGCTGAGCTACCAGCACCTGGATTTCCTCCAGCCCGAGGGCTATCAGGCCCTGGCCGAGCAGTTGCCGGACGAGCTGCCGCTGATTGCCTACTTCGCAACCGCTGCGGCGGTGTACGGGGCCATCTGCGAAAACCTCGACAAGGCCGGGCTGGCCGCACGCACCCGAGTGGTGCTGGAGAAGCCCATTGGCCACGACCTGGAGTCGTCGCGCCGGGTCAATGATGCTGTGGCTCGGTTCTTCCCAGAGAGCCGGGTCTACCGCATCGACCACTACCTGGGCAAGGAAACAGTGCAGAACCTGATCGCCCTGCGTTTCGCCAACAGCCTGTTCGAAACCCAGTGGAACCAGAATTCCATCTCCCATGTGGAGATCACCGTCGCCGAGAAGGTCGGTATCGAAGGCCGCTGGGGCTACTTCGACAAGGCCGGCCAGCTTCGCGACATGATCCAGAACCACCTGCTGCAGCTGCTGTGCCTGATCGCCATGGACCCGCCCAGCGAACTGTCGGCCGACGCCATCCGTGACGAGAAGGTCAAGGTACTCAAGGCCCTGGCACCGATCACCGGCGAAGGGTTGAGCACCCGTGTGGTGCGCGGCCAGTACATCGCCGGCTACAGCGATGGCAAACCTGTGCCCGGTTACCTGGAAGAAGACAACGCCAACGCCCAGAGCGACACCGAAACCTTCGTCGCACTGCGTGCCGACATCCGCAACTGGCGCTGGTCGGGGGTGCCGTTCTACCTGCGTACCGGCAAGCGCATGCCGCAGAAACTGTCGCAGATCGTCATCCACTTCAAGGAAACGCCTCACTACATCTTCGCTCCGGAACAGCGTTTGCAGATCGGTAACAAGCTGATCATCCGCCTGCAACCGGACGAAGGCATTTCTTTACGGGTGATGACCAAGGAGCAGGGCCTGGATAAAGGCATGCAACTGCGCAGCGGCCCGTTGCAGCTGAATTTCTCCGATACCTGGCGCAGTGCAAGGATCCCGGATGCCTACGAGCGGCTGTTGCTCGAAGTGATGCGCGGTAACCAGAACCTGTTCGTGCGCAAGGATGAAATCGAGTATGCCTGGAAGTGGTGCGACCAGCTGATTGCTGGCTGGCGTAACGCAGGCGATGCGCCCAAGCCGTACGCCGCAGGCTCCTGGGGGCCGATGAGCTCGATTGCACTGATCACACGCGATGGGAGGGCGTGGTATGGGGATATCTGAACTGAAACTGCCAGCGACTGTGACGGTACATGAGCTGGCGGATGCCAAGGCTCTGGCCGCAGCCCAGGCCCATGACGTGGCCGAGCGCCTGCGCGCAGCCATTGCCGCCAAGGGCCAGGCCTGCGTGGTGCTATCCGGCGGCCGTAGCCCGGTACCGTTTCTCGAGAAGCTGGCCAGCGAAAACCTCGACTGGGCCAAGGTCACCGTCAGCCTGGCCGATGAGCGCTGGGTGCCGGTGGAGCATGCCGACAGCAACGCCGGCCTGCTGGCGCGCCACCTGTTCAAGGGCGCGGCGGCCAAGGCCCGCTTCGTTGGTCTTTACCAGCAGGCGGAGAACCTTGATGCCGCTGCAGGCAAGGCCGATCAGGCCTTGGCCGAGCTGCCGCCAATTGACGTACTGGTGCTGGGCATGGGGGATGATGGCCATACAGCTTCGCTGTTCCCCGCCAGCCCCAACCTGGAAGCAGGCCTCGACCTGGCCAACCCACGCCGCTGCCTGCCTTTGCTGGCACCGAGCGTGCCGCGCCAGCGCCTTTCGATGACCCGCTCGCTGCTGGCCAGTTCCGCCTTTATCGCGCTGTCCGTACAAGGGCAGGGCAAACTCGCTACCCTGCGCGCCGCGCTGGCTGGCACCGACCTTTCCGAAATGCCGATACGCGCTTTTCTTCACGCCCCCCTGGACATCTACTGGTGCCCATGAGCCAAGGATCCACAGTCATGACCACCCTTGAACGCCCACAGCCCAAGCTCTCGATGGCCGACAAAGCCGCACGGATCGACGCCATTTGCGAAAAGGCGCGCATCCTGCCGGTGATCACCATCGCCCGTGAGGAAGACATCCTGCCGCTGGCTGATGCCCTGGCCGCCGGCGGTATCCGTACCCTGGAAGTGACCTTGCGCTCGCAATATGGCCTGAAGGCCATCCAGGTGTTGCGCGAGCAGCGCCCGGAGCTTTGTGTCGGTGCCGGCACCGTGCTCGATCGCGGCATGTTCGCCGCGGTTGAAGCTGCGGGTGCGCAATTCGTCGTTACCCCAGGCATTACCCAGGACATTCTCGAAGCTGGTGTGGACAGCGAGATCCCGCTGCTGCCAGGCATCAGCACACCGTCTGAAATCATGATGGGCTACGCCCTGGGCTACCGCCGCTTCAAGCTGTTCCCGGCGGAGATCAGCGGCGGGGTAGCGGCGATCAAGGCCTTTGGCGGCCCGTTCGGCGATATTCGTTTCTGCCCTACGGGCGGGGTGAACCCGGCCAACGTGCGCAACTACATGGCGTTGCCCAATGTGATGTGCGTGGGTGGTACCTGGATGCTCGACAGCAGCTGGATCAAGAACGGCGACTGGGCGCGGATCGAGGCGTGCAGTGCGGAAGCGATGGCGCTGCTGGACGCCAACTGAATTTGTTGTGTGCTTTACGGCTTGTGGGGCGCTTGGTCGGCGCCCCTTTTTTTGCCTGCAGTTTTTGCATTGCCTGTGCGGGCCCTTTCGCGGGCTCGCCCGCTCCCACAGGATTGCGCCGCTCTCGGCAGCTGTGCAGTACCTGTGGGAGCGGGCAAGCCCGCGAAGAGGCAGGCACAGGCCAACAAAAAAGCCCGCATCAAACGATGCGGGCTTTCTCATTCATGCGGTATGGCTCAGGCCGCCTTGGCTTCCTGCTGGCTCAGCGAGCGGTTCAGCGCGCTGAACAATGCCTTGAAGCTGGCCGTGGTGATGTTTTCATCGATACCCACACCATGCACAGGGCGGCCACCGGCCACGCGCAGTTCGATATAGGCCGCGGCCTTGGCATTGGTGCCGGCGCCAATGGCATGCTCGTTGTAGTCCATGATCTCCACGGCAATCGGCAGGCCGGCCACCAGTGCTTCCAGTGCACCGTTGCCCTTGCCGCGCCAGTGCAGGGTGGTTTCGCCTTCACCGGCGACTTCCACTTCCACGGCGCTGTGGCCGTTCTCTTCCTGCAGACGGTGGCTGACCAGCGCATACGGGGAGTTGGCCTGCAGGTATTCCTTGTGCAGCAGGCTGTAGATCTGCTGGGCGGTCATTTCCAGGCCCAGGCGGTCGGTTTCGCCCTGTACTACCTGGCTGAATTCGATCTGCATGCGGCGCGGCAGGCTGATGCCGTATTCCTGCTCGAGCAGGTAGGTGATGCCGCCTTTGCCCGACTGGCTGTTGACGCGGATTACCGCCTCGTAGCTGCGACCGATGTCGGCCGGGTCGATCGGCAAGTAAGGTACTTCCCACCGTTCGCCTTCCTGCTGCTTGGCGAAGCCCTTGCGGATGGCGTCCTGGTGCGAGCCGGAGAACGCGGTGTGGACCAGGTCGCCCACGTACGGGTGGCGTGGGTGCACCGGCAGCTGGTTGCACTCTTCGACCACCTTGCGCACGCCGTCGATGTCGGAGAAGTCCAGCAGCGGGTCGATGCCCTGGGTGTAGAGGTTCAGCGCCAGGGTCACCAGGTCGACGTTACCGGTACGCTCGCCGTTGCCGAACAGGCAGCCTTCGGCACGATCGGCACCGGCCATCAGGCCCAGTTCGGTGGCGGCAATGCCGGTACCACGGTCGTTGTGGCAGTGCAGGCTGATGATCACGCTGTCGCGACGGCTCACATTACGGCAGAACCATTCGATCTGGTCGGCGTAGATGTTCGGGGTGGACACTTCCACGGTGGCCGGCAGGTTGAGGATGATCTTGTGCTCGGGGGTAGGGTTCCACACCTCGATGACCGCGTCGCAGACTTCCTTGGCGAACTCCATCTCGGTGGCGCTGAAGGTTTCCGGCGAGTACTGGAAGGTCCACTGGGTTTCCGGCTGCTGGGCGGCGTACTTGACGAACAGCTTGGCTGCGTTCACCGCGATGTCCTTCACGCCTTGCTTGTCCTGGTTGAAGACAATGCGGCGGAACGACGGGCTGGTGGCGTTGTACAGGTGGACGATGGCCTTCTTCGCCCCGCGCAGCGACTCGAAGGTGCGGGCGATGAGGTCTTCACGGGCCTGGGTGAGCACCTGGATGGTGGTGTCGTCCGGGATGTGGCCGTCTTCGATCAGCATGCGCACGAAGTCGAAATCGGTCTGCGAGGCGGACGGGAACGAGGCTTCGATTTCCTTCACGCCAACCTGCACCAGGGTCTTCCAGAAGCGCAGTTTCTTCTCCGAATCCATTGGCTCGATCAGCGACTGGTTGCCATCACGCAGGTCGGAGCTGCACCAGATTGGCGCGGCGGTGATGGTCTTCGACGGCCAGGTACGGTCAGGCAGGTCGATGGTCGGGAAAGCGCGGTATTTCTTCGAAGGGTCTTTGAGCATGGTCATGGAAGCAATCCTTTTGTGTGCGGCCGAGATCGGGCCTGCCGAGCGATAACGAGATAAAAGGCGAGGCGACGCGATTCAGCCTGGTAGTCGGGCGCTGACCAGGCAGAGGCTGCGATGTTGTCGGAGCAGGATGAGGGTGCTGTAGGTTTTCATGCCTTCAACCCTAACCAGTGGGGTGGGTGATGGCAAGCGTTCAGAAAAAATTGAGAGGAATGCTTAAAAAAAGCTGAAAGGCGAGATTTTATCGCTGTAATTTTCTGAGTGCTTCTCGATTTTTGCGCAGTATTTTTCGATGGCGCAACACCTTGGAAGCGAGTTTACCTGCTCTGGCCTCATCGCCGGCAAGCCAGCTCCCACAGGATTACCACAGGCCTCGAATCCTGCACGGGACCTGTGGGAGCGGGCATGCCCGCGAAGCAGGCGCCGCGATCTCAGGGCTGGAACGCGCCAATGAAAATCGCCGGATCCACCCGCGCATCGTTCAGGCTGACGTTCCAGTGCATGTGTGGCCCGGTAGCCCGCCCGGTCGAGCCCACGCGCCCGACCACCTCGCCCCGGCGCAGCTGCTGCCCCACCTGCACATCGATCTTCGACATATGGCAGAACATGCTGATAAAGCCCTGCCCGTGGTCGACGAACACCGTACGGCCATTGAAGAAGTAATCGCCCACCAGGATCACCTTGCCATTGGCCGGGGTCTTGATCGGCGTGCCGGCCGGTACCGCGAAGTCCAGCCCGGCATGCGGGTTGCGTTCTTCGCCATTGAAGAAACGGCGCACGCCGAACTTGCTCGACAGCGGGCCACTGACCGGCTTGTCGAGAATCAGGTTGCTGGGCAGGGTCGGGCTGAAGCTGCGGTAAGCCTTGATCTGCTCGGCCAGCTCACGATCGATGCGCTTGAGGTCGGCCGGGTTCGGGTTGACCTGGCGGGTGTTCTTCAGGGTGATGCGCTGCTCGGGGTATTTCTTGCTACCGACCGTGAAGGGCAGGGTGCGGCCGCCCTGGCTCAGCATCGCGGTGCCGGGCTTCTGGGTCAGCGGGATGCCGACGATGGCCAGCCAGTTGTCCTGCTCTTTCACCACCAGCACCGGTTTGCCGTCGAAGCGGGCGCTGGGCGCGCTGGCTGCGGGGCCGAGGTCGACCACCGCCACGCCGCCGGGTACCGGCTTGTTCAGCGTGCGGGTGATGTAGCTGGCCTGGGCGCCGCCGGCCAGCAGCAGGAGGGAAAGGGCAAGCAGGGGCGCGAGCAGGCGGGGCATGTGTCAGTCCAGAAGTGAGAGGGTGACCGGGGTCAGGTGGTTGTCTTCGACCCGCACCAACAGCTCGCCTTCGTTCAGGCGGGCGGTCAGACGCTGGCCATTGCGGGTCTGTTCGGCGCTGCGGATGGCCTGGCCCTGTTCGTCCAGCAGGATGCTGTAGCCGCGGGCGAGGGTGGCCAGCGGGCTGACCACCTGCAGCGTCTGCAACTGGGCCTGGAAGCGCTGGCGGCGGTCCTTGAGCACCTCGCGCATGGCCCGTGGCAGGCGCTCGGCCAGGCTGTCCAGGCGTTGGCCCAGCAGTTTCAGGGTTCGCCCCGGGTGCTGCGCGGCGAGGCGGGTGTCCAGGCGTGCCAGGCGCTCGTGGCGCTGGTTTAGGTTGAGCATGAACGCGCGGCGCAAGCGCATGTCCAGGTCGTCCAGGCGCTGGGCCTGCTGGCGCAGGCGCTCGCCCGGGTGACGCAGGCGCCGGGTCAGCGACTCCAGGCGCAGGCGGTCGTGGGTCAGGCGGTTCTGCATGCGCAGCAGCAGGCGCCGTTGCAGGCCATCCAGGCGTTGCTGCAGGCCACTGTTGTCGGGGGCCAGCAGCTCGGCGGCAGCAGACGGTGTAGGCGCGCGCACGTCGGCGACAAAGTCGCTGATCGAGACATCGGTCTCATGGCCCACGGCGCTGACAATCGGCGTGACACAGGCGGCCACGGCCCGCGCCACCGCTTCTTCGTTGAAGCACCACAAGTCTTCAAGCGAGCCGCCGCCCCGGGCCAGGATCAGCGCATCGAACCCCAGGCTATCGGCCAGGCGGATCGCGCGCACGATCTGTGCAATGGCTTCGCGGCCCTGCACTGCGGTGGGGATCAGGTTCAGTTCCACTTGCGGGGCGCGGCGACCGAACACACTGATGATGTCGCGGATCACTGCGCCGGTGGGCGACGTAATGATGCCGATGCGCTGCGGGTGGGCCGGCAGCGGCTGCTTGCGTTCGGCGCTGAACAGCCCCTCGGCACCGAGCTTCTCTTTCAATGCCTCGAAGGCCAGGCGCAGGGCGCCATCGCCGGCCGGCTCGACGGTGTCGAGAATCAGCTGATAGTCGCCACGCCCTTCGAACAACGAAACCTTGCCGCGTACCCGCACCGCCAGGCCGTCGCGCAGGGCCTGGCGCACCCGCGTGGCGTTCTGCCGGAACAGCGCGCAGCGCACCTGTGCGCCGCTGTCCTTGAGGGTGAAGTACATGTGGCCGGACGCCGGGCGGGCGAGGTTGGAAATCTCGCCTTCCACCCACACACTGCGGAACACGTCTTCCAGCAGCACGCGGGCACGGCCGTTGAGTTGGCTGACGGTAAGGACCTCGCGGTCCAGGCCAAGTCGTTCGAAAGGGTCTCTGATCATGGCGGGCATCATAAAGGACATCGGCCCCGGTTGTCTGTCCCGGCCCTATCGCGATCTCTGTGGGAGCGGGCGAGCCCGCGAACACCGGCGAAGCCGGTGCCATCCACGGCGCTGCCTGTTTCGCGGGCACGCCCGCTCCCACAGGGGCTGCGCTGGCTTCGAGTTGACACTATACCCACGAACATCGGCATCGTCGGTGCCATCAACCCTGCATCGCTGCCACGAATTGCCTGACCATCTGCCCCGCATCACGCCTGCAAGCCATCGCCACAGTACTCTCACACCCCCCCTCCAGCGCCACGAAGCTGACCGACGCCGGGGCAATCTCTCGCATGCATTCCGGCAACAACGCCACCCCAAACCCCGCCTGAATCAACTGCAACTGGGTGGTCTTGCGCGACAGCACCTGCGCTGCGCGCGGGAAAAAGCCTGCCTCCATGCACATCGAGGCCGACAGGTAGCTCAGCCCGCCACGGTCCCGGTGCGGAATCGAAATGAAGCGCTCTTCCCGCAGTTGTTCCAGTCTCACTTGGGGCGCGCGGGCCAAGAGATGCCCGGCGGCGACCGCCAGCAGGAGGGGTTCGCTGAACAGTTCATGCAGCACCACCCCTTCATACTGGCGCAGTACTGGCAAGCGCAGCAGGCCGATATCCAACCGCCCGGCAGCGATATCCTCCAACTGCGCCTCCGACGACTGCTGGGCAATTTCCAGCGAAACACCTGGGTTGTCGCGCAAGTAACCACCCAGGCGAGCCAGCAGCGGGCCGGTCAGCGGCACTGTACTGGAGTGGTTCAGGCGCAGACTGCCCTGCAACCCTTCGCCAATATCGCGGGTTACACGCTCGGCCTGCGCCAAGTCGGCCAGCAAGCGCCGCGCCCGTTCCAAAAAGGACTGGCCAGCCAGTGTCAGGCGCGGGAGGCGCGCGGTGCGTTCGAACAGCGGCGTGCCCAGTTGCTGCTCCAGTTCCTTGATCTGCCGGCTCAGCGCCGACTGGGCGATGTACAGCCGCTCGGCGGCAGCGCTGAAGCTGCCGCATTCGGCGATTTCCACGAAGTAACGCAATTGGCGGATCGACGTCATGTCATGCCTTTTCGAGATGAGTGTGGCGACAAAGGCATATTAGTCGGCATGGCTCATGGCTGGCTAACCTTTGCCTGTCTTCCCAGGAACTGCTGCCATGCTCGCCCAACTGTCGTTTTCCGGCCTCGACTGGCTGCCTATCCTGCTTGGTGTCGGCGCTGCCTACATCGTCTTCGGCATCGCCGGTTTCGGCACCGCGCTGGTGGCCGGCCCAGTGCTGATCCACTTCATGCCGCTGTCGCGGATCATTCCGCTGCTGGTGCTACTGGACTTCGTCGCCGCCTTCGGCAACCTGCTGCCCTCGCGCCGCGATGTCGTGCGCGGCGAACTGCTGCGGCTGCTGCCGTTCATGGCCATTGGCTGCGCGCTGGGTGTGGTATTCCTGCTGCAGCTGAAGTCAGACCTGTTGCTGCTGCTGATGGGGCTGTTCGTTACGGCGTATGCCCTGTACGGGCTGGCGGTGAAGGTACGGCCGGCCAGTCTGTCGGGTTTCTGGGCAATGCCGATGGGCACGGCAGGCGGGCTGTTCGGCGCCTTGTTCGGCAGCGGCGGCTTTCTTTATGCGCTGTACCTGAGCGCGCGGCTGGAGGTGAAGGAGCAGGTGCGCGCTACCCAGAGCGCGCTGATCAGTTGCAGTACGGTGGTGCGGCTGACGCTGTTCCTTATCGCAGGCGTCTATGCCGACCAGAGCCTGCTGTTGCTCGCCGCCTGCCTGTTGCCGGTCATGCTCGTCGGCCTCTGGGCAGGGCGCAGGCTTACCCATCGGCTGTCTCGCGAAGCCTTTGTGCGCCTGGTCACCTGGCTGGTGCTGGCCAGCGGCCTGGCGTTGATCGGTCGCTACCTGAGCGCCTGAGCAGGCGGTAGAATTGCGCTATTACCGCAGTTTTTCAGGCTTGTCCCGTTCATGAACACCCAGAGCATCATCGTTCCCAAGCTGTCTACCGTCCCGGTGCACGAGGCCCGTGCCCGCGCCATCCTGCGCTGGCTGGTGCGCGAGAAAGTCGTCGAGGAACAGCTGACCACCTGTGGCCGCACCGGCAACCGCATGGGCCATGCCCTGGCCGAAGGTGCCCGCAAAGTGGCCCTGCATCCGGAGAAACTGCCCTTCGGCGAACAGGTCAACGGCTTGGAGGTGATGCTCAAGCGCTGCATCTATACCCCTACCGAAGGTTTCCTCGAAGAAGCCGGTTGCCCCGAGTGCCGGCGCGAGGTGGGTGAGCCGCTGTTCGAGAGCCTGGAAGAATGGATGCCGGCAGTTAGCGACAACTTCACCTGCCCGTTGTGCGGCTTCGAAGATGACATCAATGGCTTCATTTACCTGCAGCCATGTGCCTTTTCCAACCTGGGGTTCATCTTCAACAACTGGGGCGAGGCCGGGTTCACCCAGGCCTTTCTCGACAGCTTCGCCGACTGGCTCGACCAGCCGGTGGCCGTGGTACAGGTAAAACTGCCACAAGGCTGACCGAAGGCCCTTATTTTGCATTGAGCGGCGCGCCGTGCATGAGTATAATGGCGCGCTTCCATTTTTCCCGCCCGGGAGCCCCCGCGATGCTGCGTATCAGCCAAGAAGCCCTGACCTTCGACGATATCCTCCTTGTACCTGGCTATTCCGAGGTACTGCCTAATGAAGTCAGTCTCAAGACCCGTTTGACCCGTGGCATCGAGCTGAACATTCCGCTGGTATCCGCTGCCATGGATACCGTGACCGAAGCGCGCCTGGCCATTGCCATGGCCCAGGAAGGCGGCATCGGCATCATCCACAAGAACATGACCATCGAACAGCAGGCCAGCGAAGTCCGCAAGGTCAAGAAGTTCGAGGCTGGCGTGGTCAAGGACCCGATCACCATCGACGCCGACGCCACCGTGCGCGATCTGTTCGATCTGACCCGCCTGAACAACATCTCCGGCGTTCCGGTGCTGGCGAACGGCGACCTGGTCGGCATCGTCACCTCCCGTGACGTGCGCTTCGAAAGCCGCCTGGACGCCAAGGTCCGCGACGTGATGACCCCGAAAGAGCGTCTGGTCACCGTCCGCGAAGGCGCCGACAAGAACGAAGTCCGCGAGCTGCTGCACAAGCACCGCCTGGAAAAAGTCCTGATCGTTGACGACAAGTTCAACCTCAAGGGCATGATGACCGTCAAGGACATCGAAAAGGCCAAGGCCTACCCGCTGGCCAGCAAGGACGACCAGGGTCGCCTGCGCGTCGGCGCCGCGGTCGGCACCGGCAAGGACACCGGCGAGCGTGTTGCCGCCCTGGTGGCTGCTGGCGTTGACGTGGTTGTGGTCGATACCGCCCACGGTCACTCCAAAGGTGTGATCGATCGCGTTCGCTGGGTCAAGGAAACCTACCCGCAAGTGCAGGTGATCGGCGGCAACATCGCCACCGGCGCTGCCGCCAAGGCTCTGGCCGAAGCTGGCGCTGACGCGGTCAAGGTCGGTATCGGCCCAGGCTCGATCTGCACCACCCGTATCGTTGCCGGCGTAGGCGTGCCGCAAATCAGCGCCATCGCCAACGTTGCCGCTGCACTGGAAGGCACTGGCGTGCCACTGATCGCCGACGGCGGCATCCGCTTCTCGGGTGACCTGTCCAAGGCCATCGTTGCCGGTGCTTCCTGCGTGATGATGGGTTCGATGTTCGCCGGTACCGAAGAGGCTCCGGGTGAAGTCGAACTGTTCCAGGGCCGTTCCTACAAGGCCTACCGCGGCATGGGCTCGCTGGGTGCCATGGCACAGGCGCAAGGCTCGTCCGACCGCTACTTCCAGGACTCCTCGGCCGGCGCCGAGAAGCTGGTACCGGAAGGTATCGAAGGCCGTGTTCCCTACAAGGGCGCGCTGGCCGCGATCATCCACCAGCTGATGGGCGGCCTGCGTTCGTCCATGGGCTACACCGGCAGCGCAACCATCGAAGAGATGCGCACCAAGCCGGAATTCGTGCGCATCACCGGTGCCGGCATGGCCGAGTCCCACGTGCATGACGTGCAGATCACCAAAGAAGCCCCTAACTACCGCGTAGGCTGAGGCTTCCAGCTACAACAGAAAGCGGGGCTGTCATGACAGCCCCGCGTCGTTTCCGATTTCCACTGACGAGATTGAGTCATGGCCCTCGACATTCACGCTCACCGCATCCTGATCCTCGATTTCGGTTCCCAGTACACCCAGCTGATCGCCCGCCGCGTGCGCGAAATCGGCGTGTACTGCGAGCTGCATCCGTTCGACATGGACGATGAAGCGATCCGCGAATTCAACCCGCGCGGCATCATCCTCGCCGGCGGCCCCGAGTCGGTCCACGAAGCCAACAGCCCGCGCGCCCCGCAGGCGGTGTTCGACCTGAACGTACCAGTGCTGGGCATCTGCTACGGCATGCAGACCATGGCCGAGCAGATGGGCGGCAAGGTCGAAGGTTCCGACCTGCGTGAATTCGGTTATGCCCGCGTGGACGTGGTTGGCAAGAGCCGCCTGCTCGACGGCATCGAAGACCACATCGACGCCGACGGCGTGCTGGGTCTGGACGTGTGGATGAGCCACGGCGACAAGGTCACCCAGATGCCGGGCAACTTCCACGTGCTGGCCAGCACCCCGAGCTGCCCGATCGCTGGCATGTTCGACGACGCGCGCGGCTACTACGGCGTGCAGTTCCACCCGGAAGTGACCCACACCAAGCAGGGCGGTCGCATCCTGTCCCGCTTCGTGCAGGACATCTGCGGCTGTGAAGCCCTGTGGACTCCGTCCAACATCGTCGAAGACGCCATTGCCCAGGTGCGTGAGCAGGTCGGTTCGGCCAACGTCCTGCTGGGCCTGTCCGGCGGCGTCGACAGCTCCGTCGTTGCCGCACTGCTGCACCGCGCCATCGGCGACCAGCTGACCTGCGTATTCGTGGACAACGGCCTGCTGCGCCTGCACGAAGGTGACCAGGTGATGGCCATGTTCAAGGAGAACATGGGCGTCAAGGTCATCCGCGCCGACGCTGAAAAGCAGTTCCTCGACAACCTGGCCGGCGAAGCCGACCCGGAGAAGAAGCGCAAGATCATCGGCCGCACCTTCATCGACGTGTTCGATGCCGAAGCCAGCAAGCTGGAAAACATCCAGTTCCTCGCCCAAGGCACCATCTACCCGGACGTGATCGAGTCGGCGGGCGCCAAGAGCGGCAAGGCCCACGTGATCAAGTCGCACCACAACGTCGGTGGCCTGCCGGAGGAAATGAACCTCAAGCTGGTCGAGCCGCTGCGTGAACTGTTCAAGGACGAAGTGCGCAAGATCGGCCTGGAGCTGGGCCTGCCGTACGACATGGTCTACCGCCACCCGTTCCCGGGCCCGGGCCTGGGCGTGCGTATCCTTGGTGAAGTGAAGAAGGAATACGCCGACATCCTGCGTCGCGCCGACCACATCTTCATCGAAGAGCTGCGCAAGGCCGACTGGTACCACAAGACCAGCCAGGCATTCGTGGTGTTCCAGCCGGTCAAGTCGGTAGGCGTCGTTGGCGATGGCCGTCGCTACGCCTGGGTCGTGGCCCTGCGTGCCGTCGAGACCGTGGACTTCATGACCGCGCGCTGGGCGCACCTGCCGTACGAGCTGCTGGAAACCGTCAGCGGCCGTATCATCAACGAAATCGATGGTATCTCGCGCGTTACCTACGACGTGTCGAGCAAGCCGCCAGCGACTATCGAGTGGGAATGATCGGGTAGCCAGCTCAGGCTGGTACCCGTAGGCACGGATACACCAGAAAGCCCGCATAATTGCGGGCTTTCTGGTTCTTGCTCATTCAGATTTGCTTATTCTTTTGGCTTTTTGGCAAATAGCGCTTTCTGGTAGACATTATAGGAAAGCAACCTGCTCTTCACCGCGACGAACTCATCGCCCTCCACGCGCTGCGGGTGCTTTTCCTGCGGGTCATTCTCGATATTGTATTTGGTCAGGGTGTCCGAACTGAATTCGTATATGTATTTGTAAGGGTGCTCCACCAAGGCTGACGCCAGTTGGTCAAAGAACGTGGACATGAAGAATGTGCGCTTGCCATGTTCCCTCAACAAGCTGATGCCTTGGACAGACAGGGGCGACTCGGTCACGCCAAAGAAGTCGGCGACCGTGGGCGCAACATCGATCTGGTGACTGGTCGTTGTGGCGGGTTTGGGCAGTGACTTTTCCTTGGCCCAGAAAATCAGGGGTACGGTCACTTCTTCTTCGTGCATGGAAGCGTTGTGAATGAAGAGACCGTGCTCACCAAACGACTCACCGTGGTCACCCACGAGCACGAATAATGTCGAGTCCAGAAGGCCTTGCTTGTCGAATGATGTCAGCATTTCACCCAGTACGCTGTCTGTTCTGGCTATGCAGTCTTCATACTTTTCCAGCTCGCTCAGTAATGGGGGCCCTTGGCTGCATTGGTAGGGGTAGTGGGCTGCGCTTGGGAAGTAGAGTGCGATGAAACCCTGGCCATTCTTTTTTATCTTCTCCAGGTAAGAGATGCTGGACGAAAACAGCTGTTCATCACTCTCTCCGAAGCTACTGGCGTGTTGTGAGCGATTTCCGGCATGGGTGATCTCCGAAACTGCATAGGCATTCGATACGCCGATGGACTTCAGGAAGCCCTCCATGTTTTCGAATTGCAGGTACAGCGAGCTGAATGCGACGGCTTCCATGTTTTTCCTGTTTTTCAGCTCATGGATGACGCTGGGTTGTAGCAGGTACATGGCCTCTTTGATTTCAATATCTGGGTAGGCGTGCAGCCCCGTCAGGATCGCGTGGTAGCCTTTGGACGAGTGAGGCACAGATACGTACGTTTTGAAGAGCATGCCCTCCCGAGAGAGCTTATCGAAGGTGGGATACCTCTCGGCGGTTTTGATGTCGGGCGCAAAAACGCTGTTCCAGCGCACCGACTCCAGAATGATGAAGACCAGGTTCTTGAAGTCTGGTGTGGCATGAGATTGAAGTTTTCGGATGTCGTTGACGCTGGTTAGCGGGTAGGCGGGTTGTTCGAATGGCAGCGGCGGTCTATGCGGAGCTGCATTCAAGGGAGTCGTGCTTCTGAGTGTTGTGACCAGCGGGCTGACGACAATATTTTCGTTCAGGTAATAGCGTGCGTCTTTGGCATGGATGGAGCCGATGAGCAGGGCGCCTATCACCAGCAGCGACGCCCAGAGGTGTTGTCTTTTCTTTATTGGGACCGTGCGCTGTTCTTTATAAGCGATGTACGTTGCCAGCCCAGCGAAAGACCAGGTCACCAGGTAGGCAAGAAATAGCACAAAGACAATGAACCTGAATGTTTGCCCGAACCCGGCGGCTTGGGCGAGGAACACCTCGGCTCCGGAGGTCAGGTTGCTTGCGTTCTGCAGGCTGTAGCGTATCAGTTGCCAGTCCAGTGGCTTCAGCCATAGCTCCCGAACTCGCATGTCCACCAGCAGGAACAGCAGCAAGGCGCCTGAGGCGATGCTTAACAGATAAAAATTGAATTTGTTTCTGGTAATGGTGGTGGCAGCAATCACAAAGAAGGCGACCACCAGTAGCACGTCTTGAAGCAAGTACAGGGCAATATCGAGAACACCGGTCTCCACCCATCGATAGGAGAAAAACTCGATCAGGATGATCTTCGGTGCCAGAAGAAGGCCTGAAGTGAGCAGCAGCGAAAAATACAGTAATGAATTCCTGTGCCACATGGTGTCAAACCTTCGCATTCACAGAGCAGGCGTCTTGTCTGAAGCGAGAGGCGGGCAGAAGGCCAGCACCTGTGCACCCCGTCTGTTGAACTTAAGCAGCCCACCCTGAATCGGGCAAGTCAGCCCCTGGACGTCAGTTTGGTACCGAGGGGGAGCAGGTTGCCACAGGTGGTCGGGGCAGATAACCGGTCGTGCGACAAGACTTCACTTAATCTTTCGCAAATGCAGGTGTATCGTATTCGCCCTTCATCGCCAGCCCCTGCTGGCAGACTGATTGCGCAGAATGAGGTACCCGCACCGATGTCCTTTACTCGTCGACAAATGCTCAAAGGCCTCACTGGCCTGGTTGTGGTGGGCCTGGGCGCCGGAGGCGCGGCCCGCTACTGGCTGGGCAAGGTCGAGGACGAGAACGCAGGGCACGACTACGAGCTTATTGCCGCGCCTCTGGATGTGGAACTGGTACCGGGTTTCAAGACCGAAGCCTGGGCCTTCGGCCCGTCGGCACCAGGTACCGAGTTGCGCGTACGCCAGGGCACCTGGCTGCGGGTGCGCTTCATCAACCACCTGCCGGTCGAAACCACCATCCACTGGCACGGTATCCGCCTGCCGCTGGAAATGGACGGCGTGCCCTATGTGTCGCAACTGCCGGTCAAGCCGGGCGAGTACTTCGACTACAAGTTCCGTGTGCCGGACGCCGGCAGCTACTGGTACCACCCGCATGTCAGCAGTTCCGAAGAGCTGGGCCGTGGCCTGGTCGGCCCGCTGATCGTCGAGGAGCGCGAGCCGACCGGCTTCCAGCATGAACGCACGCTCAGCCTGAAGAACTGGCACGTGGACGAGCAGGGCGCCTGGTTGCCGTTCAGCATCCCGCGTGAGGCGGCGCGCAACGGTACCGCCGGGCGCCTGATCACCATCAATGGCCAGGCCGATTCGGTCACCGAGTTGCCAGCCGGCCAGGTTGTGCGGGTGCGTCTGCTTAATCTGGACAACACCTGGACCTACCGCATCAACCTCAAGGGCAACTGCGAGGCAAAAATCTATGCTCTGGACGGCAATCCGGTAACCCCGCGCCCATTGGACGATGACTACTGGCTCGGCCCAGGCATGCGTATCTGCCTGGCTGTCCGTATTCCCGAAGCGGGGGAGGAGATCTCCCTGCGCGACGGTTTCGTGCGCCTGGGCACCCTGCGTTCGGTTGCCAGCAACGACGCGCCAAGTGACTGGCCGCCGGCGCTACCGCCCAACCCGATCGCCGAGCCGGACCTGGAGAATGCCGAAAAGCTCAACTTCAATTTCGAGTGGGCGGCGAAAGTCTCGGTCACTACGGACCAGGATAAGCCGTCGAGCATGTGGCAGATCAACGGCCAGGCCTGGGACATCACCGACAAGACCTGCGCCGAGCGCCCCATTGCCACGTTGCAGAAGGGCAAGAGCTACATCTTCGAGCTGAAGAACATGACCCAATACCAGCACCCGATCCACCTGCACGGCATGAGCTTCAAGGTGATCGGCTCCAACCGTCATGACATCAAGGAGCCGTGGTTCACCGATACCTACCTGCTGGGCAAGAACGAGCGCGCCCAGGTGGCGCTGGTGGCGGATAACCCGGGCACCTGGATGTTCCACTGCCACGTCATCGACCACATGGAAACCGGCCTGATGGCCGCGATCGCGGTGGTCTGATGCGCCCGCAGATCATCGATCGCAGTCGCGATCAGGAATTCATGCGCCTGGCCCTGGCCCTGGCCGCCGAAGGTGCGGCCATGGGCGAGGTGCCGGTGGGCGCAGTACTGGTGCAGCATGGGCAGGTGATCGGGCAGGGCTTCAACCGGCCGATCATCGACAGTGACCCCAGTGCGCACGCCGAGATGGTGGCCATTCGCGCGGCGGCGAAATCCGCCAGTAACTACCGGCTGCCCGGCAGCACCCTGTATGTGACCCTGGAGCCGTGCAGCATGTGTGCGGGGTTGATCGTGCATTCGCGGGTGATGCGGGTGGTATTCGGTGCGCTGGAGCCCAAGGCGGGGATCGTGCAGAGCCAGGGGCAGTTCTTCGGGCAGGGTTTCCTGAACCACCGGGTGATGGTGGAGGGCGGGGTGCTGGCGGAGGAGTGCGGGCAGATCCTCAGTGACTTCTTCAAGGCTCGCCGGGCCAAGGGGTAACCTGTCAGGGCCCTATCGCCGGCAAGCCAGCTCCCACAGGATATCTGCAGGCCTTGGGGGCAGTGGAGAGCCTGTGGGAGCTGGCTTGCCGGCGATAGGGCCCTTACAGGCTACATCGGCGGCGACTGCTCCGCCGGCTTGTCCTTGTTCACCCCGGGCACATGCAGGCTGCCCTCGGCCACCTGGCCTTCGAGCTGCGGCTGGGTCACCCAGGTGAGGATGTCGTAGTAGCGACGGATGTTGGCCACGAAATGCACCGGCTCGCCGCCACGTGCATAGCCGTATTTGGTCTGCCGATACCACTGCTTCTGCGACAGCCGCGGCAGCATCTTCTTCACGTCCAGCCACTTGTTCGGGTTGAGCTTCTCGCGCTTGGCCAGGGTGCGGGCGTCTTCCAGGTGGCCGGTGCCGACGTTGTAGGCAGCCAGGGCGAACCAGGTGCGGTCCGGTTCCTGGATGCTGTCGTCGAGCTCTTCCTTGATCTTCATGAAGTACTTGGCGCCGCCCTGGATGCTCTGCTTCGGGTCCAGGCGGTTGGACACGCCCATGGCCTGGGCGGTGCGCTGGGTCAGCATCATCAGGCCGCGCACGCCGGTCTTGGAGGTGACCTCGGGCTGCCACATCGATTCCTGGTAGCCGATGGCGGCCAGCAGGCGCCAGTCCACCTGCTCGACCTTGGCGTAGCTCTTGAAGTGCTTCTCGTACTTGGGCAGGCGCTGCTGCAGGTGCTGGGCGAAAGTGTAGGCACCCACATAGCCCAGGACGTCGACATGGCCGTAGTAGCGGTCCTTCAGGCGTTGCAGGGTGCCGTTCTTCTGCGCCTTGTCGAGGAACTCGTTGACCTCGTTGAGCAGGCTGTTGTCTTCACCGGCCGCCACCGCCCAGCGCTGGTCGCGGGTGTCGCCCAGGTCGAAGGCAACCCGCACGTTGGGGAAGTACACCTGGTTCATCGCCAGCTCGTTGGAGTCGACCAGGGTCAGGTCGATCTGGCCTTCGTCGACCATGCGCAGCAGGTCGACCACCTCGACGGCGTCGGATTCCTCGTATTCCAGGCCCGGGTACTGCTTTTTCAGCTCGGCCAGCTGGTCGGCATGGCTGCTGCCCTTGAGCACCATGATCTTCTTTCCGACCAGGCCCTTGGCGTTGGTGGGGCGCGTGCGACCGTTGCGGTAGATGACCTGTGGGGTCACTTCCAGATAAGGGTGGGAGTACCTGACCTGGGCCTTGCGCCGTTCGCTGGTGACCAGGCCGGCCGCTGCCAGCACCGGGCCGGAGGGCTTGCCGAGGCTGTCATACAGCTCGTCGAGGTTGTCGGCGGTCTCGATCTGCAGCTTCACGCCCAGATCTTCGGCGAAATGCTGGACCAACTCGTATTCGAAGCCGGTTTCGCCGTTGCGGTCCTGGAAGTAGGTGGCGGGGCTGTTGCGGGTGATCACGCGCAGCACGCCATCCTCCTTCACGCGCTCGAGGGTGCTGGGTTTTTCAACGCAGGCACCGAGCAGCAGAAAGAGTCCGGTTGCGAAAAGCCATCTGGCGCAACGCTGGCGCAAAGCAGTGTGGGCGAACATAGGTTGCAGTATACGCAAAGGACTGGCCCAACCATATCTCGACAACTGTTAGCTTGTCTGGTAGCAGGTTCTGTGCTTTACCGGCCCTATCGCCGGCAAGCCGGCTCCCACAGGTACAACGCAGGCCTTGAGGGTGGTGGTATACCTGTGGGAGCCGGCTTGCCGGCGATAGGGCCGGAGCAGGCAACACAAGGCAATTTTTTTTGACCCGCAAGTCCGGTTCCGCCGCCCGGCAGCCGTGGCTTAGAGCGGGTGCCGAAACCCTTCGAATTAGGCTAGAATGCACGGCCTCTAAGCACACCCCTTCCTGAGGCTGTCCCGACGATGTTGATCCTGCGCGGCGCTCCTGCCCTTTCTGCCTTTCGCCACGGTAAATTACTCGAGCAACTGAGCCAGAAAGTCCCCGCTGTTACTGGTTTGTATGCCGAATTTGCCCATTTCGCCGATGTCGACGGCGAGCTGACCGCCGACCAGCAGCAGGTGCTGGGGCGTCTGCTCAAGTACGGCCCGAGCGTGCCGGTACAGGAGCCGAGCGGCCGCCTGTTCCTGGTCGTGCCGCGCCTGGGCACCATTTCGCCGTGGGCCAGCAAGGCCAGCGACATCGCTCACAACTGCGGCTTGCAGTCGATCCAGCGCCTGGAGCGCGGTATTGCCTACTACGTTGCCGGCAGCCTGAGCGAAGCCGACGCCGAACTGATCGCCGCCGAGCTGCACGACCGCATGACCCAGCGCGTGCTCGGCCAGCTGGAGCAGGCCGCCGACCTGTTCAGCCATGCCCAGCCCAAGCCGATGACCTCGGTGGACATCCTCGCCGGTGGCCGTGACGCCCTGGCCAAGGCCAACATCGACCTGGGCCTGGCCCTGGCCGAAGACGAGATCGACTACCTGGTCAACGCCTTCCAGGGCCTCAAGCGCAACCCGAACGACATCGAACTGATGATGTTCGCCCAGGCCAACTCCGAGCACTGCCGCCACAAGATCTTCAACGCCAGTTGGGACATCGACGGCCAGGCTCAGGAAAAGAGCCTGTTCGGCATGATCAAGAACACCTACCAGATGCACAACGAAGGCGTGCTGTCTGCGTACAAGGATAACGCCTCGGTGATCGTCGGCAACGTTGCCGGCCGTTTCTTCCCGAACCCTGAAACCCGCCAGTACGGCGCGGTGCAGGAGCCGGTGCACATCCTGATGAAGGTCGAGACGCACAACCACCCGACCGCCATCGCCCCGTTCTCCGGCGCCTCCACCGGCTCCGGCGGCGAAATCCGCGACGAAGGCGCGACCGGCCGTGGCGCCAAGCCCAAGGCTGGCCTGACCGGCTTCACCGTGTCCAACCTGCGTATCCCGGGCTTCGAGCAGCCGTGGGAGCAGGCCTACGGCAAGCCTGAGCGTATCGTCGACGCCCTCGACATCATGATCGAAGGCCCACTGGGTGGCGCTGCGTTCAACAACGAATTCGGTCGCCCGGCCCTGACCGGCTACTTCCGTACCTTCGAGCAGGCCATCAACACCCCGCACGGTGAAGAAGTGCGCGGCTACCACAAGCCGATCATGCTGGCCGGTGGCATGGGCAACATCCGTGAAGACCACGTGCAGAAGGGCGAGATCACTGTCGGCGCCAAGCTGATCGTGCTCGGCGGCCCGGCCATGCTGATCGGTCTGGGCGGCGGCGCCGCTTCGTCGGTGGCGACCGGTGCCAGCTCGGCTGACCTCGACTTCGCTTCGGTACAGCGCGAAAACCCGGAAATGGAGCGCCGTTGCCAGGAGGTCATCGACCGCTGCTGGCAGCTGGGCGACAACAACCCGATCGCCTTCATCCACGACGTTGGCGCCGGTGGTATCTCCAACGCCTTCCCAGAACTGGTCAACGACGGTGGCCGTGGTGGCCGCTTCGAACTGCGCAACGTGCCCAACGACGAGCCGGGCATGGCCCCGCACGAAATCTGGAGCAACGAATCGCAGGAGCGTTACGTGCTGGCCGTCAGCGCCGTCGACTTCGAGCGCTTCAAGGCAATCTGCGAGCGTGAGCGTTGCCCGTTTGCCGTAGTGGGTGAAGCGACTGAAGAGAAGCACCTGACCGTAAGCGACAGCCATTTCGGCAACACGCCGGTAGACATGCCGCTCGACGTACTGCTGGGCAAGCCGCCACGCATGCACCGTTCGGTTACCCGCGAAGCCGAGCTGGGCGATGACTTCGACCCGAGCAAGCTGGACCTGGACAACGCCGTTCAGCGCGTCCTCAGCCACCCGGCCGTGGCCAGCAAGAGCTTCCTGATCACCATCGGCGACCGTACCATCACCGGCCTGGTAGCTCGTGACCAGATGGTCGGCCCGTGGCAGGTACCGGTGGCCGACTGCGCCGTCACCGCCACCAGCTTCGACGTCTACACCGGTGAAGCCATGGCCATGGGCGAGCGTACCCCGCTGGCTCTGCTGGATGCCCCGGCGTCCGGCCGCATGGCAATTGGCGAGACACTGACCAACCTGGCTGCCTCGCGCATCGAGAAGCTGTCCGACATCAAACTGTCGGCCAACTGGATGTCTGCCGCCGGCCACCCAGGTGAAGACGCCCGCCTGTACGACACCGTCAAGGCTGTCGGCATGGAGCTGTGCCCGGAGCTGGGCATTACCATTCCGGTCGGCAAAGACTCGATGTCGATGAAGACCAAGTGGAGCGACGAGGGCGTAGAGAAGAGCGTTACCTCGCCAATGTCGCTGATCATCACCGGCTTCGCCCCGGTCACCGACATCCGCAAGACCCTGACCCCGCAACTGCGCATGGACAAGGGCGAGACCGACCTGATCCTGATCGACCTGGGCCGCGGCAAGAACCGCATGGGCGCTTCGATCCTGGCACAGACCTACGGCAAGATCGCTGCCCAGGCACCGGACGTCGACGATGCCGAAGACCTGAAAGCGTTCTTCGCCGTGATCCAGGGCCTGAACGAAGATGGTCACCTGCTGGCCTACCATGACCGTTCCGACGGCGGCCTGGTCACCACCGTGCTGGAAATGGCCTTCGCCGGCCACTGCGGCCTCGACCTGCACCTCGACCCGCTGACCGACAGCAAAGGCGACGTGCCGGCCATCCTCTTCAACGAAGAACTGGGCGCGGTCATCCAGGTTCGCCAGGATGCCACCCCGGACGTACTGGCACAGTTCAGCGCCGCTGGCCTGGGTGAAGGCTGCGTCGCGGTGATCGGCAAGCCGGTCAACAACGGTGAAGTGTCCATCAGCCTGAACGGCGAAGTGCTGTTCGACGACGACCGCCGCATGCTGCAGCGCCAGTGGGCCGAGACCAGCTACCAGATCCAGCGCCTGCGTGACAACGCCGACTGCGCCGACCAGGAATTCGACCTGCTGCTCGAGGAAGACAACCCGGGCCTGTCGGTCAAGCTGGGCTTCGACGTCAACGACGACATCGCCGCCCCGTACATCAAGAAGGGCGTGCGTCCGCAAGTGGCCATCCTGCGCGAGCAGGGCGTCAACGGTCAGGTCGAGATGGCAGCCGCCTTCGACCGCGCCGGCTTCGCCGCCATCGACGTGCACATGAGCGACATCCTCGCCGGCCGTGTCGACTTCGAAGCCTTCAAGGGCCTGGTCGCCTGCGGTGGCTTCTCCTACGGTGACGTGCTGGGTGCCGGTGAAGGCTGGGCCAAGTCGGCGCTGTTCAACAGCCGCGCCCGTGACGCCTTCCAGGCCTTCTTCGAGCGCACCGACAGCTTCGCCCTGGGCGTGTGCAACGGTTGCCAGATGATGTCCAACCTGCACGAACTGATCCCGGGCACCGAGCACTGGCCGCACTTCGTGCGCAACCGCTCGGAGCAGTTCGAGGCGCGTGTGGCCATGGTCGAAGTGCAGAAGTCCAACTCGATCTTCCTGCAGGGTATGGCCGGTTCGCGCATGCCGATCGCCATCGCCCACGGTGAAGGCCATGCCGAGTTCGCCAGCGAAGAAGCACTGCTGGCAGCCGACCTGTCCGGTTGCGTGGCCCTGCGCTACGTCGACAACCACGGCAAGGTCACCGAAGCCTACCCGGCCAACCCGAACGGCTCGCCGCGTGGTATCACCGGCCTCACCAGCCGCGACGGCCGCGTGACCATCATGATGCCGCACCCGGAGCGTATGTTCCGTGCCGTGCAGAACTCCTGGCGCCCGGATGAGTGGCAGGAAGATGCCGCGCTGATGCGTATGTTCCGTAACGCACGGGTGTGGGTGAACTAAGGCGTGTACAAGCTCGCCTTCTTCGTCCCCGCCAGCCACGTCGAAGTGGTCAAGGCCGCTGTGTTTGCCGCGGGTGGCGGGCGCATCGGCGACTATGACCACTGCGCCTGGCAGACGCTGGGCCAGGGCCAGTTCCGCCCGCTGGACGGCAGCCAGCCGTTCCTCGGGCAAACCGGCCAGGTCGAGGTGGTGGAAGAGTGGAAGGTGGAGCTGGTGGTGGCTGACGAGCTGATTGTTCAGGTCGTCGCTGCGCTCAAGCACAGCCACCCCTATGAAACACCTGCATACGAAGTTTATGAGCTGATGAACTTCTGAAGTCTTCCAGGCCTTTTTGCAATGGCCTGTCCCCACTACGCAACCATCGGCGGCCCGTTATTGGCCGCCTGTGGTTGTTACGTAGCTTATCGCTGGCTAAGTGCTGCGATCGACAAGCCCGATGCGATGAACGTCAATCCGGCCCCCAGATTAAGTCCGTTGGCAAGGCGTGGACGCTGGCGGATGCACCCTGAAAGCCGGGTAGCAAACACCCCCATCAAGGCGAACCCGGTAGCGGTAAGCAGGGCGAACCACAGTCCATAGACCAGCATTTGCACGGTTACCGAGCCGAGTGAGGGGCTGATGAACTGGGGGATAAACGCCAGTACGAACAGGCCGGGTTTGGGGTTGAGTGCTGCCGACAGGAAACCGGTGAGAAAAATACTACGCAACGGTTGCCGGGCTGCGGGTGCAAAGGTTATCAGGCTGCGCGAGCGCAAGACTTTGATACCAAGCCACAGTAGGTAGGCGCCACCAACCAGTTTGACCACCCAGAATGCCAGTTCGGAGGTCTGGATCAGCAGGGTCAACCCCAGCGAGGCAGCGGTGACATGAAACACGATACCCATGCCAGACGATAGACCGGAAACCAATGCCGCCATTCGCCCTTGGCTGAGCCCGCGGCCAATTGCAAGCAAGTTGTCCGGGCCAGGCGAGATGACCAACAGCAGGCAGGCTGTGGTGTAGGCGAGCCAGATTTTCATCGGAAACACGGAAACGCTCCTTCGAGTGATAGGTTCAACTGATCATTCCCATGGCGGCAGCCCGGACTACGGCTGCAGTCTTGTTCGTGGTGCCAAGCTTGTTCATGGCATTCTTCACATGGAATTTGACCGTATCGACTGAAATCGCGAGGATCTGCGCAATTTCGTCTAGGGTTTTACCGTCTGCAGTCCAGCGAAGTACTTCTGTTTCCCGAGCGGTCAGGTGGTACTGACAGGCTTGGTAAACGCGGGGGACCAGTAGCCGCTCGATGCACGGAGCGATGGATTCGTGCAGCCAGCGCATTTTCAGTTCATTGGCATCGAGCTCGGATGCCAGCAATCGGTTGTGCCCTCGGGCCAGGGTGACCATGCTTTGTTGGCGTGAAGGGTGGGTGAGCGAGCACGCCCAGCCAATGCGCAATCCCTCCGACTTGGCTTCTTCCCAGAACTCGGGGGCTTGGTCGAACATGTCGTCATCCCAGACGAACGGCGAGGGGTTGGCACAGGCGCGCCGTACCGAAGGGTCGATTTGCAGGTAGCTGGCATCGTGATAGCGGCGCTGCCAGGTTGGCGGGAAGTTGCAGCGCATCTGCATGACAGGGTTGGAAAACGGCAGGCAAGTGCGTACACCAAACGAAAACCACTCGAATTCCATTTCTCTGGTGTAACCCTGCACCCCCGTGAACAGGTCGTGCTCGCATTCTATCGAGTTGGTCCACGCCAAAAGCCCGTTGATCCAGGTGCGCATCGAATCTCCATTTCTGATGCCTTTCCGTGTTTTTTATACCCCAGTAAAACTGCCATGAAAAGTATTGGTGGCACCAGCGCGCGAACCTACCTGATTGGGTAGGTAGTCAGTATGGCCAGCCGCCAGTAGGTTTTCTCCCCGTTCGCCCGGGCTGACGCAGTGGTTTCCATCGCTAGGCATCGACCCCGGCGTCGTCTCGGATTTGCCAAGGGGAAGGCCATGCTCGAAGAAATCGTCAGGTACAAGGTCGCTGAAACCACTCAGCGCAAGCAAGCCTTCGGCATAGACCGAATGCTCAGCCGTATTGAAGGTGCGCGTCCTCCACGCGACTTTGCTGCCCGGCTGGTTGGCCAAGGGGTGTCGATTATCGCCGAGTGCAAATACCGCTCTCCCTCCAGGGGCGTTTTGCGCGCCGACTACGATCCGTTGCAACTGGCACTTGACTATCAGGCTGGCGGTGCGAGCGCGCTTTCGGTTATTGCCGACAGCCGGTTCTTCGGCAATGCCCCCCACATTGTCGGACAGTTGGCCAACCATCCTGGTCTGACGCTGCCGGTCATGTACAAGGATTTCATTGTCGATGAGTACCAGGTCTTCGAGGCCCGCGCCCTCGGGGCGGACGCTGTACTGTTGATCGTGCGCTGCCTGCCGGCAAACACCCTTGGGCGACTGCACAGGCTAGCTACGGAATTGGGCCTGCAAGTGCTGGTCGAGACGTTCGATGAAGCAGACATCGATCAGGCATTGGCGGCGGACGCATCAATCATCGGCATCAATAACCGAGACCTGGACACGTTCCAGGTCAACTTCGACCGCACTGCACAGCTGTTCGGGCGGTTGCCCGCTTCGGTCATTGCAGTGGCCGAAAGTGGCATCGCTGGTCGCGAGGACATGCGCACCGTAGAGGCCATCGGCTTTAGCGCGACGTTGATCGGCGAGCGCCTGTTGGCGGCGCCGGACCCCCAACTGGAAATCCGGCACCTGCTTGGGCTGGGCGTGCCAGCATGATTCAGCCAATCATCGTTGGCTTCGGCCACTGCGGCAGGAACCTGCATCTGGCAAGCCTGCGTACGCTGCATCGGCAGGGGCGGCTGGGCAATGTCGACTACAGCATCATTGCCGTCGACCCGGCCGTCAGTGCTGCCGTGCCTGAGCAAGTGAGCAAGCAACGCCAGCTCCCAGACGCAGCGTCCCTCTCGGGCAAGCACGGTGTGGTGCATGTCTGCACGCCACCGGCCATGCATTTGCAGCATGTGCGCCAGGCGCTGGAAGCGGGCTACCGCTGCATCATTCTTGAAAAACCAATGGCCATGGACCTGACCGAATGCCAGCAGTTGCTGGCGCTGCAAGCCTTTTACCAAGCACGCATTCTTGTCGTTTCAGTGTGGAGCCACAGCCAGTTGGTGCCGCGGTTGAGGCAGTGGTTGCACGGCCGCGAAGACAGCTTGAGAAGGATACGGGTAGAACATCACAAGCCGCGCTTTTCTCGTACCCTGGCGCGGAGCGATGAGCACCTGTTCGATATAGAAATGCCGCACCAGGTCAGCCTCGCCCTACTGTTCGCCAAAGCGCCGCGCGATGCCATGCAGTGCGCCGTGCAGGACCTGCAACTGCAAGGTTGCCTGCGACCAGCCATGAAAAGCGGGTTGATCCACTGGGTGGATGAACAGGCAATCGAAGTGCAGCTGAACTCCGACCTGTCCAGCCCTGTGCGGCAGCGCAGCATCCGGCTTGAGCTGGACGATGGCCATTGGTGTGAAGGGTTTTTCCCGGTCAGTGCCGACGACAGCTATGCGCAGTTCAGGTGTTCCACAGCAGCAGCGCTGGACGCTTTTGCCGATGAACCGCTGACCGCTTGCCTGGGCCGGTACTACCAGCATTTCTCTGAGTACCTTGCCGGAAATGCCGATGAAGCGCCGCTGGGCAGCACGCTGGCATTCAATCAGCAGGTGGTTGCGCTGCTGGATATGGCGCGCGCCGCAGCAGCGCCAGCCAGTTCGACTTCGCCCCATGACGCCCTGGCCAAGGAGGCCTTTTGATGACTGTTCCATTTTTCCGGATCACCGAGGGGTTGAGCCGCGCCTTACCGTTGCTGGAGGAGGGGCTTGAACAGTTGCACGGCCAGGCTGGCTGGGTAAATGACCAGCAAGTGCGTGCAGTTGAGCAGGCGCTGGCCAGCTACACCGGTGCGGCTCACGCCATTGCTACCGGCAATGCCACGGACTCGTTGGTGATATGCCTGATGGCACTCGGTATTGGCCCTGGTGATGAGGTCATTGTGCCGTGCTACAGCTTCTTCGCCTCGGTGTCCTGCGTGTTGCAGGTTGGCGCCACGCCTGTGTTCGTCGATGTCGAGGTGCACAGCTATGCGCTCGATTGCCAGCAGATCGAGGCGCGGATCACACCCCGGACCAAGGCCATCATGCCGGTCCACCTGTTCCGTCAGATGGCTGACATGGACCGTGTGATGAGTATCGCCCGCCGCCATGGCCTGTACGTTGTGGAGGACAGCGCGGAAGGTATCGGCATGCGCTGGAATGGTACCCATGCGGGGCTGATCGGCGAGATGGGCGTGCTGTCGTTCTTCCCCACAAAAACGCTCGGGGCGCTGGGTGATGCCGGCATGATCCTGACCCAGGATGCAGAACTCGCCAGGCGGGCGCGGCAAATACTGGACAACGGGCGCGATGCCCAAGGGCTGGCACAGTGTCTGGGCTACAACAGCCGGATGGATGACTTGCAAGCGTTGTGGCTGCGGGCGCGACTGCCAGAGCTGGAGGCCGACATCGAGCGACGAGCTGTGCTTAGGCGGGCGTATGACCAAGGGCTTGCAGCGCTGCATCAGTGGCTCGAGCTTCCGCTCACGCTGCCCAGGTCTGCACAGCAACGCTGCGTGGATTACGTGTACCTGATCGAGGCCGAGTCTCGTGATGCCCTGGCAGCCTTTTTGACTGCACGTGGCATCGGTACAGAAAGCTACTACCCGTTGCCCCTCCACCTACAGCCGGTTTGCGCATCGCACGGCCATGCCCCCGGCAGTTTCCCGGTAGCAGAGCGCGCCGCCACCAGAGCGCTGGGCCTGCCTTTGTATGCCGACCTGACCACGGCCGATGTTGCGCTGGTCTGTCAGGCCATTTGCGAATTCTACGCATTGAACGGAGCCAAGCCATGATCCAGTACCAGGACTTCCAGCGACGTTACCCGCACGCGCCGCAGCAAATCCTCGATGTTCTTGTTGGCCAGGTTAGCCAAGGTGATTTCATTCTCAAGCAGAACGTTCAGGACTTCGAACTGGCGTTGGCGAACGAGGTGGGGACCAGGCATGTCGTGTGTGTGAGCTCAGCGACTTCCGCCATGACGCTGTCGTTGATCGCTGCCGGCATCGGCGCAGGCGATGAGGTGATAACCCCTGCGTTCTGTTATGTGTCGGCGGCTTCGGCGATTGTACGCGCAGGCGCGACACCCGTGTTTGTCGATGTTCATCCCGGCACCTGCATGCTGGACGCGCAAGCGGTGGCCGAGGCGGTGACGGCGAAGACGCGGGCCGTGCTGGTTGCCCACCTGTTCAGTGGGGTAGCCGACATCGATGCCATACGGGGCGTGTTGCCAGACAGGGTACTGCTGCTTGAAGACAGCGCAACGGCATTTGGCGCCCGCTTGCGCGGTCGCAGGTGTGGAACCCTGGGGGATGTGGGCGTCTATTCGTTCTTCCCGGCCAAGCCGTTGGGTGGGCTGGGGGACGGTGGCGCTGTGGTCACCAACGATGATCAGTTGGCACACACCGTCAGGATGCTGCGCAATCATGGCCAGGACGGTAAGCGGCGCTTTTATCACCAACTGCTGGGTATGAACAGCAGGATGGATGAGGTCAATGCGGCCTGGTTGCTGCGCCATTTGCCAGACAACGCCGTACAACTCGCGCGAAAACAAGCCATTGCCAGGCGCTACGACCAGGCGATTGAAGCAGCTGGACCTTTGTTTGCAGGGCAAGAGCGAGGCTCGGCAAATTTTTCACCCCATGCCTATGTCCTGCGCTGTGCCCAGCGTGAGCAGCTGAACCATCACTTGTCAGCTCGAGGTATTGCGACCAAGGTGCATTTTTCCGCACCTCTGCCGGCGCAACCTGCTTTTGCCGCCTGGTCGCAAGGCAGCTACCCGGTGGCGGCAATGCTGGCGCGTCAGTGCCTGGCACTGCCACTGTGCCCTGGCATGAATGACAAGCAGGTTTCCCTCGTGGTGGCAGCCTTGGAGGCGTTCTCCCATGCTTATGCCGCTTAAGCTCACCGGCGTATCCGACGAGGGCTGCCCCACGCTTGCGCAGCAGGTGGAATGCCATACGCAATTGGGGTGGAAGCACCTCGAATTGCGCAGTGTCGACAATGTACCGGTGGCCAACCTGTCGGAGCGTTCACGCCTTTCGCTGTGCGATGCACTGCGCAGACAATCTTTTGAAGTGGTGGCACTGGCCTCACAGATCGGTAACTGGGGCAGCCGCATCGATGGCCAGTTCCAGGCTGACATGGACGAGTTGCAACGGCTGCTACAGATGGCATCGCGCCTGGGCTGTGGGATGATCCGGGTGATGTCATATCCCAATTGCGGCTTGAGCGAAGCGAACTGGCAGAACGCGGTGGTCGAGCGCTTCAAGCGGCTGGTCGAAATGGCCGAACAGGCGGATGTAGTGCTGATTCATGAAAACTGCGCAGGTTGGGGCGGGCAGAGCGCCGAGCATACGCTGCAATTGCTCGATGCCGTTGGCTCAGCGCACCTGAAACTGCTCTTCGACATTGGCAATGGCCTCAGCTATGGCTACGAAGCACTGGACTTTCTGCGCCAGGTGCTGCCGCATGTGGTGCATGTACACCTGAAAGATGGCTACAAGGCGCAGCAGCAGGTGCACTACAGCTTTCCTGGCGATGGCCACGCCCAGGCCCGCACCTGCATCGACTTGTTGCTTGAGCATGATTACGCAGGCTGGTTCTCCATAGAACCGCATTTGTGCCTGATTCCCCACCTGCAACTGCAGGGTGCTGATGCACATCAGCAATGGCAGACCTACCAGGCATACGCCAGGAAGGCCTCGGACCTGCTCGCTTCGTGTCAGGAGGTTCGCCATGCTGTTCACGCCTGAATATGTCGCCAAGCTGGAAACGTTGCTGAGCATCGACACGGTAACACCGATGGAAACCGGCGAGCCTTCATCCATTGCCCAGGCCAATGCGTGTTTTTCGCAATGGGCGCAGCAGATTGGCATGCATGAGGTATTCAACGGTGTGGGTGCTTTGCCAGCTGCCGGGCAGGTTCCAGTACCGGTGCAACGACGCATGGCGGACATGCCGGGTTTTCTCGAGAGCCAGCCACATCTGGTGCTGGAAGTCGGCCAGGGCACAGCGCCGCACACGGTGATGTTCAACTTCCATATGGACACGGTTTCACCCCATTTGCCGGTGCGGGTGGACGGCACTTGCGTGCATGGGCGAGGGGCAGTGGACAACAAGGGCCCTGGCCTTGCTTTGCTCGCTGCCCTCGACGGCTTGCGTCTGCGCCATCCGCAAGTGCTGGACCAGGTACGGGTACTGATACAGGTGGTAGCTGGTGAGGAAGGCGGCGCCATGGGTATCTATGGCACGCGGCACCTTTGCGCGCTGGGCTATCAAGGGCGCCTGAATGTGTTCGTCGAGCCAACCGGTGGCGGCTATTTCGATGCTTCCACCACCTCCATGACATATGAAGTAAGCATGGATGGCGAGGACTCGACGGATGATTTTCCTCAACGAGGCGATAACGCAACGCTGGTGCTGGGCTTCGTTGCCCAGTCGATGGCGGCGCGGCTGGCTGCGCCCTTGCAGCAGTTGCAGGTAAAAATGACCTTGGCTGGGCTGCACACCGGCATGCACCACAACAGGGTTTATGGCAGCGGGCGCTGCCTGTTCAATTTTGCCTACCGTAGCGCGACGCTGGCCCGTGACGCCGAAGGTTTGGTGGACGAGGCGTTCAAACATGCGTTGCAGGAATGCCAGGCAAGGTTTGCCGGCTGTCAGCCGTTCGCCAGGACCGTAGAGCGGTTGCAGGCAACCTGCCAGGCGCGGTGGCTCAAGCGTGGTTTGCCGGTACTGGATAACCACGACGTGGCGCTGCAACACCTGCTGGCCGAGGCTGGCATCCTGGCCAATCCCGATCCGGCGCAGGCGTTTACCTGCGATGCCATGTGGGCCCAAGGCCCGCATGCCTACAGCATCGTCTGGGGGCCGGGGTCGTTGGCCGCCAACGGAGCGCACACCAGCAGGGAGCATGTCACGCTCCCCGAGCTGGAGCATTTCGCCCAGGCTGTTCAAACGCTGCTGATAACTGTCGCCCGGCAGGCAACCCGTGCTGCCAAACAAGGATGATTGACATGGAGTTTCAACGCATCGCAGCCAGTGAGCTGCACGGTTTCACGGTCGCGGCACTGTCCGCCTGCGGGGTGCCAGAGCACAAGGCCCAGGACGCGGCCCAGGTACTGCAACATGCCGACCTTGCTGGTCACGACACCCACGGTATTGCCAATCTGGGCAATGTCTACATGGCCGGTATCCTCGGCGGTGACATCAATCCGTTGGCCGAAGCGCGCTGGGCATGCGACTTGGGCGCCTGCGCCACCCTGGATGCCGGTGGTGGTCTCGGCTTGCTGGCTGGCCGCCAGGCAATGACCCGGGCAATAGACAAGGCGCGCGACTACGGCGTCGGTTGTGTCGTGGTGCGCAACAGCTCCCACTTCGGCGCCGCCGGCTTCTATGCCGGGCTGGCGCTTGAGCACCAGATGATCGGCATGGCCATGACCAATCTGGGCCGCGAAACGGTAGCTCACCCAATGGGCAGCGTGGCGCCATTGATCGGTACCAATCCCATCAGTCTGGCCTCACCGGTTGCAAGGGCGGCTGCTCCCTTTTGGCTGGACATGAGCACTACCGTCTGTGCCAGTGGCAAGGTGAAGCAGGCCATTCGGCGGCAGCAAACGTTGCCGCCAGGCTGGCTGCTCGATGCCCAGGGCCGGGCCGTTGAAGATCCGCGCAGTTACCTGAGCGGCAGCGGCATGTTGCCGATGCTTGGCGGTTCGAGGTTCGAGCAGGGCGGGCACAAAGGATTCGGTCTGGGGCTGATGGTTGACATCCTTTGCGGAGCGCTCAGTGGTGCCCAGACCGGCGCGGACCAGATGGCGGCAGGGCGTAACGACATCGGGCACTTCTTCCTTGTGCTGCGCCCTGACGCATTCGGCAGTTCCAACGCGTTTACCGAAGCCATGGACCGCCTGCTCAAGTTCATTCACGACGCGCCCGTGCATGAGGGCTTCGAGCCATTGCGCTACCCCGGCGAGCCTGATGCGCAAGTGCGTGAGGAACGCCTGCGTCTCGGTGTACCGGTCGACGAGGCCCTGCTGGCACAACTCGATGATATCGCCGCAAGGCTCGGCATCGCGCCCCTGAAGAGGACAGCTGCATGACTATCAAGCTTGGCATCATCGGTATGGGAGTCATTTCCCATTACTACCTTAAAGCGTTGCAGCAAAGCACGGTGTGCGAGCTGCGGGCGGTGTGCGATACCTCACAGGAGCGCCTGGCACCTTTCGCGGCCAGCCCGGTGGCCTGTCACGATGACTATGCCACCTTGCTCGACGACCCGCAGCTTGACGCTGTCATCATCAACCTGCCCAACCACTTGCATTTCGACGCCTGCAAGGCGGCGCTGCGGGCAGGCAAACACGTCTGCTGCGAAAAACCCCTGACGCTGGACCTGCAGCAGGCCCTGCAACTCAGGGACATGGCCCGGCGTTACCAGCTGACGCTGCTGACGGCTTTTCATCGCCGCTACAACCATCATCTGTTACGGGCACTGGAGCAAGGCCGGTTTGAAGGCGCGCGGCAGGTTACAGCGCGCTATCACGAACGCATCGAAGAGCATGCCGGTCGTGATACCTGGTACCTGGACAGTGCTTCGTGCGGTGGCGGCTGTGTTGCCGACAACGGCCCCAACGTATACGACACCCTCAGCTTCGCGCTGGGAACGCTGCAGGTCCAGAGGGCCGAGATAAGGCGCAACGCGATGGGCGTCGACATGGGTGCGCAAATTTCACTGGCCGGGCCGGGCGGGCTGGCGGTAAGTGCGGAGCTGAGCTGGGACTACCCCTTTGGCGAACAGAAAGACCTGCTGATCGAATATGCCGATGGCAGCCAGTTCATCATCGACATGCTCGAAGGTAGTGAAGGGTTCAAGACCTCGCTCTACCACGAATACGAGGGCGTGCTGGCGCACTTGGCCAGCAGCATCCGCGGCAACGCCGAAGACGGGACGATCGGCATCGATGCAGTGAGGCTGGTGCGTGATACCTATGCGCTGGAGGCCAGTGATGGTCGTTGAGCGGAGCCCGAGGCCTTCGAAAGCGCGGCTGGACGGCAAGCTGGTCAAGCTGTTGTTCCATACCCGGCATGACCGTGGCATGACCTTGATCGAACATGCTTCGCGTTGCGTGCGCCAGGGAGAACTGCATGAGGTGGTGAGCACCGACCAACTGGATGCCCAGGCCGGTAGCCGAATCGACCGGGTCGGCTTTATCGGCTTTGTGGAAATCCAGCAAGCCGGGGTCATCGAGCGCGGTGATCTGCTGTGGTCGGGGGATGCCTGCCTTGGCTGGGTCCTGGGTTTCGACGAGTGCCACTTTCCCAATCATTACAACATCCTGATTGCCACGCACAGATTGATGACGGCAGACACGCTGAACGATGCCGGGATTGGCAGCGTTCTGCACTTCGAGGAGCAACGATGAACGAGATTTTCGAAATTGACGTCACTGCCGCTGCGCAAGACCACTTCCCAGGTGCGCGAGTGCTGGCGCTGCGTGTGCCGGGCGTTGGTCATGGCTACAGCGATGCACTGGACTGGTCCGCTAGCGAAGCCGCATGGGCGGGCGTGGACAAGGACCGTTTGCTCGCCCACCCCGCAGTTGCCCCGTTTGCGGCCTACTACCAGCAGGCCGGTATCAATCCACGCAAGCAGCTGCCTTCGGTCGCCGGATTCATCTACCGGGCGTTTGGCCGACCACAGGCGCGTCTACCGCAGATCAATGCGCTGGTCGACACGGTGAACTGGGTTGCAGTGTCGACCATGACTTCTCTGGGGGCCTTCGATGCCAAGGCGATCGAAGGCAAGTTGAGGCTGGATATTTCGACCGAAGGCGAAGCGTTTCTACCTGTAGGCGGGCAGGGCGCGGAAGCCTTACCGGCAGGGCAACTGGTACTGCGTGATGCCAGCAAGGTGCTGTCCCTGTTTTCCATTCGAGACACCGAGCATACGGCGGTCAGGCCGTCCTGCAGTGAACTGCTGCTGCTTGGCTGCGTCCTGTCGCCACTGGAAACCGCTCCGGTGGCCGCGGCACTGAAGCTGGCCGCGCGGCGTTTGAGCAAGGGCGGCGAGGCCCTTGAGGCGCTGCGGCATCAAGGCCCGTGGTTTGGCGAGCATGGCGGCAGCTTCATTGCAGAAACCCTTTCGCCCCCCATCGGTGAGCTTACGGAGTGCTACCGGCAGGTTATTGGCAGTGCTCAGTTCCAGGCTCGCTACCGGCAATTGCTCGAACACTATGTTGGCCGTACCACGCCGTTGACACTGGTGGAAAACTTCTCGCGCGAGATCGGCGTGAAAACCTACCTGAAACGTGAGGACCTGACCCACACCGGCGCGCACAAGATCAACAATGCCCTTGGGCAGGCGTTGTTGGCCCAGATGATGGGCAAGCGCCGCGTGGTGGCCGAAACCGGCGCCGGCCAGCATGGCGTGGCGACGGCGGCAGCCTGCGCCTTGCTGGGTATCGAGTGCGTCATCTACATGGGCCTTCGCGACACCCATCGCCAGGCACTGAACGTACAGCGCATGCGCTTGATGGGGGCAAAGGTGGTTGCGGTAAGTAGTGGCACGCAGACACTCAAGGATGCGATCAACGAAGCACTGCGTGACTGGGTGGCCAACGCTGATGACACCTACTACTTGCTGGGTTCAGCCTTGGGACCGCATCCCTACCCGGCGATCGTGCGGTATTTCCAGAGCGTTATCGGCGATGAGGCCAAGCGCCAGTTCATGGCTTTCGAACAGGGTGCGTTGCCCGATGCCGTAGTTGCTTGCGTAGGGGGCGGTTCCAATGCCATCGGCCTGTTCTCGGCATTCGTCGACGACGCATCCGTGCAACTTTTCGGTATCGAGGCCGCAGGGCAGGGTGAAGACAGCGGGCAGCATTCGATCCGCTTCAGTGGTGGCGGGCAAAGCCGCCCAGGTGTACTGCAAGGCTGCCGTTCCTATGTACTGCAGGACTGCCATGGCCAGATCGGCGAGACCCACAGCATGGCGCCTGGCCTGGATTACCCGATGGTCGGCCCGGAGCACGCGCAGCTGCATGACAGTGGTCGGGCCAGCTACCTCTCGGCCAGCGATGCGCAGGCCTTGCATGCCCTGCAACTGCTGGCACGCAGCGAAGGCATCATCGCGGCGCTGGAAAGCGCGCATGCCCTGGCTGGCGCAATTATGCTGGCGCCTCGCTTGCCTGAAGGCGCACGCATCATCGTCAACCTTAGCGGTCGTGGTGACAAGGATATGCAGACCATCACAGAACTCACCACAGTGAAGGAGAATCTGCAATGAACCGAATCGACAGCTGTTTCGCCACCTTGGCGTGGCAGGGCAGAAAGGCGCTGATGCCCTACCTGACTGTGGGCTACCCCGCGCTAGACAGCCTGCCGGCACTGATGCTGGCCGTGCAGCAGGGCGGGGCCGACATCGTGGAGCTGGGCATCCCGTTCTCAGACCCGGTAGCCGACGGCCCTGTCATTCAGCACACCAGCCATACGGCAATTACCAATGGCATGACGCTGTCGTTGGCGCTGGAGCAGATCGCCAGCCTGCCTCGCGACGGGCAGTCGCCTGCGCTGGTGGTCATGACCTACACCAATCTGCTGCTCAATCACGGGTACGCGAAATTCGCCGAGCAAGCGGCTAGGGCAGGGATCAGTGGCGTGATCGTTCCTGACATGCCTGTAGAGCACAGTGAACCTCTGCGTACAGCGCTGGAAGCTCAGGGGCTGTATCAAGTGTTCCTGGTTACGCCAAACCTGAGCGACGATCGCCTGGCAACTATTGCCCGACACGCAAGGGGCTTTCTCTACCTGGTTTCAGTATTGGGCACCACTGGCGAACGCGATCAGTTGGCCGATATCACGCCATTCGTCGAGCGGGTGCGGCGGGTGACCAGCCTGCCGTTGGCGGTGGGTTTTGGCATAGGTACGCCAGAGCAGGCCAGGCTCATGTGGCAGCAGGCGGAGGGCGTGATCATCGGCAGCGCCCTGGCAAGGCGTTTGGCCAATCCGGTTGATGCGGCGGAACAGGCGAAGCAATACCTGGCGGCGTTCAACGGGGGGCGCGCATGACTGTGGTGTGGCCGCAGGGCACGATAAAAGTCTGTGGCATTACCCGCCATGAAGATGTCGAGGCTTGCTTGCATGCTGACGTCGACCTGATAGGCCTGGTGCTGGTAACTGGCTCGAAGCGCTACCTGACCGTGGAGCAAGCGGTAGCGCTGCGCAAGCAGGTGGCGGGGCGGGCCCGGGTGGTTGCTGTCTTCATGGATCAGCCGTTCGAGCATGTGAGGCAGGCCTGTGCTGCGCTTGCCCCGGACCTGGTGCAATTGCACGGCAGTGAACGGGGTTGCTGCTGGGCGAACCTGGGGCTGCCGCTGATCCGCCGCATTCAACCGACAGCTTATCGGGCAGGGCCCAGCAGCAGCGAACTGCCATTGCTCGACCCTGGCGCGGGGGATGGCATAGCCCACCGCTGGCCGGTGGGAGACTACCGTGCGGCGATGATCGCCGGTGGCCTTCAGGTGGGCAATGTCGCGGCCATGGTACGGGCTTTGACGCCTGCTGGCGTGGATGTCTCTTCGGGGGTCGAGACCTCGGCGGGGTGCAAGTCAGCCCAGGCCATAGAAGCGTTCTGCACCAATGCCCGGCTGGCCTTTTCCCACAACGCGCGAGGTACGCAGCAAGCCAGCCTGGTCGATGCACGCCACGGTGTCGCTGCCGCGCAATCAGGCCTCCGGCCCAACTGACGAGTACTGAACATGCCGCAGAATGTACGAGATCTGGTGATGAGATACAGCCAGGGAGAGTCTTTGCCAGCCGCGCAGTTGCAGGGTGCATTTGGTGCATTGATGCAAGGGCGGCTGCCCGATTCGCTGATTGCCGCCCTGTTGACCGCCATGCAGGTCAGGGGCTTTCAGGCAGATGAAATCGAAACCGTCGCACGGGTCGTGCGTGAGCATCTGATTCCGGTACAGCATGCATGCAAGGGGCCTTTGATAGATCTTTGCGGTACGGGTGGCGATGCCCGCTCCACCTTCAATGTCTCGACTACCAGCAGCTTTGTGGTAGCTGCCGCTGGGGTACGGGTTGCCAAGCACGGCAATCGCAGTGTCAGTTCCACCTGCGGCAGTGCCGATGTCATGGAGGCACTGGGGCTGCACCTTGACCTGGGACCTGAACAGATTGCCAGGTGCCTTGAAGAGATCGGCATCGGTTTCATGTTCTCGCCTGTGCATCGCCCGGCATTGCCTGGCTTGACTAGGGTGCGCAGCGAACTGGCCATGCGCACCATCTTCAATGTCGTCGGCCCGCTGACCAACCCTGCACGCGTTGATCGCCAGCTACTCGGGGTATTCAGCGCTGAACTGGTGCCGATCATGGCCCAGGTTCTCGATGCGCTGGGCAGCGAGCGGGCAATGGTAGTCCACGGGCTGGATGGCCTGGACGAGATTTCACTGTCTGGCGCCACTGTTGTCGCCGAACTCAAGGACGGCTGCATCAGCGAATACCTGCTGCACCCGTCCGACTTCGGTCTGGTCCCGCAAGCACTGGACGCCTTGAGGGTGAAAAGTGTCGCTCAAGCCCGACAGATGTTCCTCGACGTGCTTCAGGGGCAACCGGGAGCGCCCCGCGACATCGTTCTGCTCAACAGTGCCGCAGCGCTCCATGTATGCGGCAAGGTTGCCAGCATGGCCGAAGGCGTAACGATGGCGGCGCGAGCAGTGGATAGCGGGCAGGCCATGCATGCCTACGAATCGTTGTTGTCATTTACCCAAGGGCTGCGCAACTGAAGGCAAGGCACGGGATATAAGGAGCTAAGGATGGACACGACTTTGGGCACCGTAGCGGTAGTGGGGTTGGGTTACGTCGGGCTGCCGCTGGCAGTGGAGTTCGGCAGGCACCTGCCCACCATCGGGTTCGATATCTGCCGACGCAGCATCGAGCAGTACCGTGATGCGATCGACCCTGCCGGGGAGCTGACCGCCCAGCAGATGCAACAGGCCACTCACCTTGTCTACAGCGAAGACCCGGCGGTGTTGCGTGATGCCGACATTATCGTTGTCGCGGTTCCGACGCCGGTCGACGCGGCCAATCAGCCCGACCTGTCGCCATTGTTGAAAGCCAGCGAGACAGTGGCGACGCATATGAAGCGGGGCGCCTTGATAATCTTCGAGTCCACGGTGTTCCCGGGTGCCACCGAAGAGCGCTGTATCCCGGTATTGGAAACAGTGTCCGGCCTGCGCTGGAAAGAAGACTTCAATGTGGGCTATTCACCTGAACGCATAAACCCAGGTGATCGTAAGCATACTCTGTGCGAAGTGGTAAAGGTGGTATCGGCAGATACACCGAAAAGCCTTGCTACAGTGGCCGGGCTGTACGAACTGATCATTCGTCCCGGTGTGCATCGGGCACCTTCGATCAAGGTGGCCGAGGCTGCCAAGGTGATCGAGAATACCCAGCGCGATTTGAACATTGCGCTGATGAACGAGCTATCGGTAATTTTTTCCGAGCTCAAGATCGACACGTGCCAAGTGCTCGAGGCCGCCAACACCAAGTGGAACTTTCTGGACTTCAAGCCGGGCCTGGTGGGTGGGCACTGCATTGGTGTGGACCCCTATTACCTCACCTACAAGGCTGAATCACATGGCTATCACCCGCAGGTGATCCTGGCAGGGCGGCGCATCAACGATGCCATGGGCAAGTGGATCGTCGAAAAAACCATCAAGCAGATGATCGCCGCCAACCGCGTTGTCAAGGGCGCCACCGTGAACGTGCTGGGTTTCACCTTCAAGGAAAACTGCGCCGATGTACGCAACTCCAAGGTCAATGACATTGTTGTCGAGCTGCGCGCTTATGGCGTCAACGTGCATGTGCATGATCCGTTGGCCGACTCGGTGATGGTTGCCAGGCAGTACGGTTTCGAGCTGACCGCCTGGGAACGGTTGCCTGCTGCCGATGCAATGATTGTCGCGGTGCCTCATGAGGCCTATCGCAGCAAAGCCATGAGCGCGATGCATGAAAAGCTGCTGCCTGGTGCTTGCGTCGTCGATGTCAAATCGGTGCTGGATCGCAACGCTTACGAAGCTCAGGGTTATCACTTCTGGCGGTTATAGCCGAGCGGGCTACGGGTTGCCGTAATAAGCCCGCTGGCGGCGGCGGTACCAACCGCCTGCTGCCGGCTGACCGAGCCAAGTTTGTGTCGGGCGTTGAGCAGGTGAAAGTCGATGGTACGCTCTGAGCAATCAAGTATATGGCTGATTTCCCAACTGGTCTTACCGGCACTGGCCCAGTAAAGGCACTCCGTCTCCTTGGGCGTCAGGTCTTGGCGTACTGGCATACCGGCATGCAGTTGGTAACGCAAGCCGGCTAGCAGGTAGGGCACCAGCATGAACAGCTGGCTGACTGCCGGGTTGGAGAAGTCTGGCTGGCTTGCGGCCTGGCTGTCGTCGAATGCCACGCTCAAGGTGCCCCTGAACAGTTCGTAGCGCAGCGGTATGCTGACACCGCTGCGTAACCCGAACTGTTCTCGTTGGTCCCAAAAGTGCCGCGAGCGACCGCGTGCCCTCCGGCGTTCGGCAGCCCAGAAAATCGGTACCAGTTCCCGGTGGCAGTGCTTGAGGATAGGGTCTATTTCGATGAGCCCATCGCTGCAGTACTGCTCCAGCCATTGCCTGGGAAAGGTCGTGATAACCCCCTGTAACGGGTTCGCGTCCAGTGGACGGGCAGGCCCCAGGCTGATCAGGAAGCTGGCGAAGCCCAGTTTGCGCAATACTTTTTTCAGCAGGCGCTCCCAGTCAGAGCGGTTGGTATCCTTGGCGAGACTCATGAAAGTGCTCATTGATGAAGAAACCTCGGTCTGCCCGTGAGCAGAAAACGATACGGTGTGCTTGTCCATAAACAATTCGCTCCTGTTGATACCGCATTGGTCCGGCGCCCACGTGACATCGTCCGGTTACACGGCGTGCCCTGCGTCTGCGGGAATGCCATGGTTTGACAGGGCGGTGTCGGCCCTGCACAAACCATGGAATGCCGTTCGGTTTTCCGGGGATTGGGGCCGGTCCGGCCCTCAGGCAAGCGGTGCCATGACATGGCTCCATGCCGTTTTACACGTCAGCCCAGGTACTGCCTGATGAAGCTTCGGAACACGTCCAGCCCGTTTTCCGTGAGGATGCTTTCCGGGTGGTACTGAACGCCTTCGATTGGCAGCGTGCGATGACGAACGCCCATGATGTAGCCATCGTCGGTGGACCGTGAGGTCACTTGCAGGCACTCGGGCAGGCCTTGTTCTGCGATCATGAGGGAGTGATAGCGGGTTGCCTTGATCGAACGACCATGCGTATGGGCGTACACGCCTTTGCCATCGTTTTCTATCTCGCTCACCTTGCCGTGCATGACATGTGCAGCGCGGCAGACCTGGGCGCCGAACGCCAACCCCAGGGCTTGATGGCCCAGGCAGACGCCGAGTAGCGGCAGGCGTCCCTGAAAATGCTCGATGATTTCGATGTAGCCAACATCCGCAGGGTGCCCAGGGCCGGGTCCCAGTACACAGAAGTCCGGCGCGAAGGCCTCGATCCGCTGGATCAGGTCAGGCTGATCATGGCGCTCGACGCGGGTTTCCAGCCCGAGTTGTTCAAGGTACTGGCTGATTATGAAGACAAAGCTGTCGTAGGCATCGATCAAAAAGACTTTCACAGTGCAATCTCCTTGCCGGTCACTGCGCGGTAAACGGAACCCATCTTGAAAAGCGTTTCCTTCCACTCCATTTCGGGCGTCGAGTCCGCTACCACGCCTGCGGAGGCCCGCAGGTGATAGGTGCCCTGGTCATGTACGGTGGAGCGAATGCACAGTGCAGTGTTGACACTGCCATCGAAGCCGATCAGGCCTAGGGCGCCTGCATAGATGCCCCTGCGATTGCTTTCCATCGCTTCGATCAGTTCCATCGCCCTGACCTTGGGGGCGCCTGACATGGTCCCGGCCGGGAATGACGCCTTGATCACGTCGTAGGCATCCAGGCCTGGGCGCAAGATCCCGCGCACATTCGAAACCATGTGGTACAGGTGCGAATATTCTTCCACCAGCATGAATTCATCGACCTCCAGCGACCCTGCCTGGCATACCCGACCAATGTCGTTACGGCACAAGTCAATGAGCATCAGGTGCTCCGCGCGCTCTTTTTCCGAACGGGTAAGTTCGAGTACCAGGTCGGTCGGATCGACGCCGGGTTTCTTGCCTACAGTTCCGGCAATGGGGCGCATTTCAATCAGGTCATCCTTGATCCTGACGAACAGTTCGGGGCTGGCACCGATCAAGTCGATCCCGCCGACATGTGCCAGGTACATGTAAGGAGAAGGGTTGCGCGTACGCAGGCTCTTGTAGACATCGAATGGCGTGACCTGCGAGCGGATGCGGATCTCGTGGCCCAGCTGGATCTGGTACACGTCCCCGGCGCGGATATGCTCCATGGCCACTTCCACCCGCTGGTTGAACTGCTCCGGGGTGACTGTTCGGGTTTCTTCGAATACCTGCGGGTAATGGGGCTGCGCCTGCGAGATGGCAGGTGCAGGGGCCTGCAGGAATGGATAAGCCGCCAGGCTGCGTGCAGGCCACAACGCGTTGTTGTTGATCAGGGTCTCTACCGTGCCATTGCTGTGGAAGTACACCAGCGTCTGGTAAACCGACAAGGCTATGAGTGGATAGTCATGGGTCTGTTCGGCCAGAGCGGGCAGGCGCTCGATCAGCCGTACACTGTCGTACGAGAAATAGCCGAAGTAGGCGAGGCTGTGGGCCGCGCCCGGCGAAGGCAGGAACAATTTCTGAATGTAACGAAGTAGATCCCAAGCGGCTTCGCGGTCCTGTAATTCGATTTGCAAATCCGCGCTGATATTCAGGCCGTGCTGACGCAGGCAGCCATACAGGTGATCGCAGAGTTCAGGCTGGCCACGAAGGTAAGCGTGCCGTTCATCGATACAGACTTCAAATAGTGGTTCCAGGCCAATGATGGTGGCGCGTCGGTCACGGCTCGGGCCAGAGAGCGACTCGAGAATGAACACCGATTCACGGCCGAGTTGCTCAAGTGCATGCGCATAAATACCAAGTGCATCGGTAGCGCGACGTTCTTCATGGCGAAGTGTGGCCACGCGGAGTAAATGATTATTCACGGTTAATACCATTTTCAGGGTGAAGCGGTTCAGGCGCTTTCAACAGAAAGCGCCAACGGATTTAAAGTGCTCGAGCACTTTAATTGGGTCTGAAAGTTATGTTCCGGATACCGGATACCGGCGACCGCCGCCGCTGCCACGCGTCGCGCAGCCTGACAGGCATGCTGACGAATAGCCGGCAAGGCTGGAGGGCGGTTGCCCAGGTACGGAGAAAAAAGATCAGGAGACGGCTGTCAGACAGCCAGCACTGGTCTTCGCTGTATTAGCGACGCCAGGTATTGCTTTTGAAAATGGCCAGGACGGCACGAGAGCAGCTAACAGGGTAGCTGAGGGAGGAGCGGATAGCAGAAAGGTGATAGTACATGTTTAGACATCCCAGTCTTGGCTAAGCACTGCGGTAGAAGACCACAGTGAACCGAAACTACCAGCGCGGTTGTACAGTGTCAACAGTTGCCGCATGAATAGTCAGGCAGGCGGAAACTATAGAGTCGCAATAGTTTGCGCGGTAAATAATACCAGATCGCGTATGGCACCGTGCCATATCAAGATTCGAAGGTGCGCGCAACTGTGGAATAGCGCAGCTGGGTAACTGCAAGTTCAACCACTAAGGTACCGGTCGCTGAGTTGCAGTCCCCCTCAACCGGAGCGCCTGAGATGAAAGAACAACTGGACACCTTCAAGAAACGCTATGACCCGATTCACCATGCATATTGGACTGACACGCTGACCGATGCCGCCTTGGCCGAATGGCATCAGCAACAGCTGCGAGAGGTAGTCGATCACGTCAAGCGCAACTCTCCCTTCTACGCCCGGCACCTGGCCCAGGTCGATGCTGGCAACCTGTCCCTCGACGCGTTGACGACCTTGCCTTTCACTACCAAGGATGACTTGCGCGAAGCGGGCTTCGATATCCTTTCTGGGCCACTTGAAGATGCCATCTTCTACTACGAAACCACCGGCACCACCGGCCCGGCGACACCCTGCCCACGGGATCGGAAAGAAAGCCATGCCAGCAATCGTCAATTGGCCATGGCCTATCAGGCCGTGGTGGAGAAGCACTTTCCGGGCGAGAAGACCGTGGTTGGCATCATGGGACCGACCGAAGTTCACTCCTTTGGCGATACCCTGGGCGACGTCTGTACCCAACTCGAACTGTGCAACGCCAAGATCTGGCCGCATTCGCCGGTAATCGGCTGGCCCAAGGCATTGCAGCTGCTGAAGGATCTGCGCATTGGGGTCCTCGCATCGGCGCCTGGCCTGTTGCTGGCCATGGCCAAGGAGGCCGAGCGTCAAGGATTGAATCCGCGCGAAGACTTCAGCCTGCGCGCATTCATGATGAGCGGCGAACTGTGTACGCCGGCACTCAAGAACAACCTTTTCAGCCTGTGGGGAGCAGAAGCCTACAACAGCCTGTATGGCTCGCAGGAAGCGATGATTATTGCGGCTTGCAATGCCAATGACCAGTTGGTGCCTCATCGTCTGAACTACCTCATCGAGGTGCTGGACCCGGTTACGGGCCAGAGCCAAGGGGCGACCGGGGAGGGTGAACTGTGCGTGACCATGCTGATACCCGGCAGCAAACCACTTATCCGTTATCGCACCGGTGACCTGGTATCGATCCAGTCGCGCCCTGGCTTTGCGCAGTCCATGCGCCAGGTTGTCAAGGTGGTCGGGCGCGTCAAGGATGCGGTGCAGTTGAATGACCGCGCGTTTTCTGCTGCGCAGATCGAGCAGGCCTTGCTCGAAGGGGTCGAGCAGTGCCTCGGCTACCAGGTCGTCCTCAGCCGCGCCAACGATCGCGATACCGTCATTGCCAAACTGGAGATGTCGCGTTTCTTCGAAGGTGATCGGGGGCGCCTGGTGCTGCTTGTCAAAGAGCGGTTACGCGAACGCCTGGGGGTCGAAGCCACAGTCATGGTCGTCGATGACCTGGCCGAGCATGTGAACCTGGGCAGCTGGTTCAGTTGGAAAGAGGCCCGCATCGTTGATCAACGCAAAGGTCGGTGAGCGCAGCCATGGGTCTGTCCGTATGTGTGATCGATTCCGCCAGCGAGTTGTTCGAAGCTGTCAGGCAGCTTCGGGCGCGCTATCTGGGGGAAAATCCTGCGCAAGAGGATGATTACGAGCGGCGCGAAGCGCTGCGCGATGCCCTTTCCTACCACCTGGTGTACCTGGATGACGGCCATGTGGTCGGTACGCTGCGTGCAACCCCTTTGGGCCACGGTCTGAGTTTTGCCGAGCGCGCGGTTGATGTGCATGTGCACTTTCCGATACCCACCGATGCCTTCGACGCTAATCGCCTGGTGTTGGACGAGCGCTACCGCGGCGGCCGACACCTGCGCACCTTCTTGCTGCAAGCGGCTATCTGGCTGAAGGCCAACACCCATTTGCGATTCATTTCAGCGCTGTGCCGGGGCCAGTTGGCCGCGCTGTATGTCGGGCTAGGCGGGCGAGTGCTCGCGGATGACATCACCTGGGCTACAGCTCAGGCCGAGCGGCGCTACAGCCTGGTTTACCTGGAGCTTGAACACGTTTACCAAACCGTCAAAGGAGGCAATTGAAATGCAGGCATTCTTCAAGGAACTCGACGCCATCGTCGAAGCGGGCTGGGCCCAGATCAAGCAGGGTGAATACTGGAAGTTCAGCCTGGCCAATGCCACCCCACCAGCGCTGTACCAGCAGGTAATGCTGCAGGTTTATCACTACACACGCTACAACTCGGTAAACCAGGCTGCCTGTGCATTCAGCGCCGACCCGGAGCAAACCACCTTGCTTCGTTTCGTCTACAAGCATGCACTGGAGGAGCTTGGCCATGAGCGCATGGTCCTGCGCGATCTGGAGGCTGTCGGCCTGCTGCCACAGCAGATGCCCGCACCGCTGGCACCCACCCAGGCTCTGATCGCATTCCTCAATGATGTAGCGATCCGCAAGGGCCCGATCGCCCGGCTGGGCTACAGCTACTGGGCCGAGGACGTCTATGAGCATATCCAGCCGGTGCTTGATCGCTTCCGCAGTGACTTGAAGCTCAAGGACGAGCAGATGACCTTCTTCGTCGCGCATTCGACCATCGACGAAAAGCACTCCGAGGAAGTTCGCCTGGCCATGGAACGTGCGGTGAAGACCGAGGAAGAGCGCCGGCAGATCAAGGAAGTGGCGCGCGTCACCTTGTGGCTGACCGGGCAACTGCTGGAGGAGGCCCTGCGTGCCTATCTGGCGGGCGAGGACAGCATGCGTGAGGCTTCCTGAGTGATGAAACTGGCCGTCATAGTCGGGTCAAGCCGGCCTTGTGGTGTCAGTGCACGGGTGGTGGCACTTGTGCGCCGCCACCTGGGCGAGGGGGCCGAGGTCGATGAAATCTGGTTGAAGGATTATCGCATCGACTATTGCGATGCGGATAACGCCTGCTCTCTCGAGGACTGTGCCGTACCCGATGATGTCGGGCAGCTGGTGGCGCGGCTGGACCGTGCGGACGCATTGCTGTACGTGCCGGTCATGCATGCCTATGGCCTCAACAGCCGTTTTCAGGCCTTTCTCGAGCGCGTGGGGTACGGCTTCATGCGCCCCCGGAATCGCCCCTTGCGGGACAAGCTTGCCGCCATTGCCGTCGTCGGACGCCGTTATGGCCATACGGCAGTGTTCTCACAGGTTGTCCTAAACGTACTGCTGAACAAGATGATCCTGGTCGGTTCGGGGTTCCCACCTTGCTTCCAGACCCAGCTTGCACATGACCCAGAAGCCGAACAGGCGCTCTGCGAAACCCTTGACCGGCTTCTTGAACACTACAACAGGCTCAACTCCACCTGGCGCCCGCAGGTCAAAGTGCCAGGCGTGGTTCGCCCGATACAATTCCTGAAGGGATGATCGCCATGTCATTGAAAGATTCCATGCTTGCCCTGCTGGTCGCCTTCCTCTGGGGCGCGCAAGTCACTGCAGTCAAGATCGGCGGCGCCGAGTTGCCACCGATCCTCATGCTCGCCATGCGTTACGCGATCATGGCGCTGTTTCTTTTTCCGTTCCTGCGACGCTGCAAGCGCACGCAAATGGTCTCGATGACATTGGTTGCAACGGTGACGGGTACGCTGCATTTTGGCTTGCTGTATTGCGGCATCGCTCGGGTCGATGCTTCGACTTCAGCGATCATCTACCAGTTGGCCACACCATTCACCTTGATCCTGGCCTGCCTCCTGCTCGGTGAGGCTTTGAAGCTCAAGGTGGTAGCCGGTATCACCCTGGCATTCTTCGGGGTGCTGGTGTTGCTCGTCAGTGATGCCCCTTCAGGCACCCTGACCGGCATGTTGCTGGTGGCGCTGGCGGCATTGGCGTTTGCCACCGGGTCTGTATTGACCAAGCGCATGGGGCCGCTGGACCCGCTGGCACTCAGTGCCTGGACGGCAGTGGTCGCAGCGCCACAATTACTGGTCTGGTCTTTGGTCCAGGAAGGGGACCAGTGGTCAGCGGTAGCCAATGCGAGCACTCAGGCCTGGTTGGCCATGGTCTACACGGCGCTGAGTGGTGGTTTGCTGGGGTTCGGCTTGTGGTTCTGGCTGCTGGGGCGCAACAGCATGCAACAGTTGACGCCGTATCTGCTGCTGGTGCCAGTCTTTGCCATCGCTGTAAGCCAGGCGCTGCTTGCCGAGGGCTTCGGGCCTCGCCTGTTGCTCGGGGCCGTGCTGACCTTGCTGGGGGTTGCACTGTGCCAGTTGCGGCTGCCAAGCCGTAATAACCTGGCGGTTACAGATAGCACAGGGCGGGAGGCGGTCGATGAACGTCGTTGATCGTGCGCTGCTGGCCGGTCTGCGCTGCCTCAATCGCTGGCGCTTTGCCCTGAAACCCAGGCGCCAAGGTCGCCTGGCCTACCTGGAAAGTACGCGGCAGGAGGGGCCGAGCCTGGTGTTTCTGCATGGCCTGGGGGCAAGCAAGGATCAATGGGGCCCAGAGGTTTATCAGCTCGCCCGCAAGCACCATTGCCTGTTCATTGACTTGCCAGGGCATGGCCAGTCCACTTGTCTGGCCGACCAGAGTCTGGGGCCGCAGGCAATGCTGACCGAACTTGCAAGCCTGCTTGATCGGCTGTCGGCACGCCCTGTCGTTTTGATTGGCAGTTCGTTGGGCGGCTGTGTGGCAGCGCTTTATGCTGCCAGGAAACCGCAACGTGTCGAGCGGCTGGTACTCCTGGCTCCGTCCGGGCTGGGTGAGGCAGTGTTGGGGCCGGTGTTCCAGGCCAGTCTGCGTGACGGCCAGGACGGCAACTTTGGTTACCGTTCAGTCGAGGAGATGCAGCGTTTCTGGCGCTTGCTGTTTGTCCGGCCGCCTCAGGTGACCGGCCGGATTGCAAGGGCACTCGCCGCCAGCGGCCGCGCCCGCTACACGACGTTGCAGAAAGTTGTAGCCGATACCCGACACGAAGGGCTGGACATACTGGTTGGCCAGTTACCGAACATTGCCTGCAGGACACTGGTGATCTGGGGAAGCGACGACCAGGTGTTTTCCATTGCAGTGCTGGAGTCGCTGTTACGCGCGTTACCTGACGCCAGCAGCCAGGTGATCGAGGGCACCGGGCATGTGCCATACCTGGAGCGCGGCAGCGAGGTAGTAGCGGCCATCACACGCTTCATGGGACCGTGCGTGCTGGAGGCAAGCCGATGCTCGAAGTGATCGCGGGTAACCGCGGGCAGATGTGCCCCACAGTATTCTCGGCGCTGACACGGTACCGTTATGAAGTGTTCATCGAGCAGATGGGGTGGGCTTTGCCCTGCGCCAAAGGCGAGGAGGTGGACCAGTTCGATCGCCCAGATACCGTATACGTGCTTGCACGGGATGCCAGCAGGGAAATTGTAGGATGCGCGCGCCTGATTCCAACGGATCGCCCGTTCTTGTTGGGCGAGGTCTTTCCGCAGTTGATGGGAGACACGCCACTGCCATCCTCCAGACGGGTCTGGGAGTTGTCACGCTTCTCAAGCCGGCGCTCATTGATGCACCGCGCGCAGTCGGCTCCGTGCTGGCATGACACCACGTGGTTCATGCGTAAAGTCATTGGCGTGGCGCACGAACTGGGGGCCAGGCGCCTGATCGCGTTCAGTGCGCCGGGCAATGAACGCTTGCTCAGGCGAATGGGGGTCACTACCCGGATAATTTCTCAGCCGCAGTTGGTGGATGATCTGCCTGTCGTGCCGTTCTGGATCGACATTGGCAGGCGCCCCCGCGCACTGGCGGCGCAACGGCGGTCATGCTGAGGTGGTAAACCTGTAGCGTGCCCGCAGCTGTCAGCGTTTTGTGAGCAGCCCGGTGCACGCCAGCAACCCTACCTCGAACAGTACCCACATCGGCACCGCCAGCATCGTCTGCGAAAACACATCCGGCGGCGTCAATATCATCCCCACCACAAAGCACCCCACGATCACGTAGGGCCTGCTGCGCCGCAACGAGGCCACATCGGCCAACCCCACCCAGACCACGATAAACGTCGCTACCGGGATCTCGAACGCCAGCCCGAACGCCAGAAACAGCGCCAGGATAAAGTCCAGGTACTGGCTGATATCGGTCATCATCGCCACGCCCTCTGGTGTAACGCTGGCAAAGAAGCCGAACATCATCGGGAACACCAGGAAGAAGGCGAAGGCCATGCCGGCGTAGAACAGCACGATGCTCGATACCAGCAACGGTAGGGCAATGCGCCGTTCACGGCGGTACAGCCCTGGCGCCAGAAAGCCCCAGGCCTGGTGCAGCAGTAGTGGCATGGCGATAAACACTGCGCACATCGCAGTCAGCTTGAACGGCGTCAGGAACGGCGAAGTGACGCTGGTGGCGATCATGCTCGCGCCTTCCGGCAAGAAACGCCGCAGCGGTTCGGAGATCAGCGTGTACAGCGTCTGGGCGAAGGGGAACAGGCCGGCGAACACCAGCGCCACCAGCGCCAGGCAACGCACCAGGCGTTTGCGCAGGTCGCGCAGGTGTTCGGTCAGCGGCATGCTCGCCGCCGGGTCCATGGCAATGCTCATGAAAGGTTTTCCTTGGGGGGAGCGACCGTGGCCGCATCATTGGCCGGCTCCGTTTTCAGGCTGATGCCTTGGCGGATCTCCTGTTCCAGGCGCTGCAAAGGCGCACTGTCGAGATTGGGTAGCTCGACAGCGGGCAGTTCGATCTCCCGCTCCACCTGCGTGCGCAGGGCGTGCATGGCCCTGCGCGCCTGGCCCAGGCCGCGCCCGAGGGTGCGTGCCGCCACCGGTAGGCGCTCCGGGCCTAAAACCAACAGCGCGACGATGCCGACCAGCAGCAACTCGCTGAAGCCTACCTCGAACATCAGGGCTGACGGTCCGCTTGCGGTTGCTGCGTGCCCTGACCGGTCAGCGGGCACTGTTGCTGCACCTGCGTATGCGCTGGGGGAGTGGCGTCAGTGTCACCGCCCATGGACTTGCGAAAACCCTGGATCGCCTCGCCCACATCGCTACCCAGGCCCTTGAGGCGCTTGGTACCAAACAGCAGGAATACGATCAGCAGTACGATCACCAGTTGCCAGATTCCAATGCCACCCATTGCGACCACTCCTGTAAGGTCATGAAAAGGAAAGACAATCCTGCCTCGTGCAGATGACGTACACATGACGAACGGTCACTGCCATCTACCTGCAACACCGGACGTGTTGACTGGCGTTTTGTTCAGCGAGGGAGGCACGCACGGATGGGTGGCAGGCAACAGCAGGGCGCGGCCCTGCTGATGGTGATGGTGGTGCTGGCGATGCTGGCGGCGGGCATGGCCTGGCTGGTGGAAGACGGCCGGCGCCAGGTCGATGAGGTGCGCCTGTTGCACCAGCGGGTTCAGGCGCGAGCGATGGAGCAGGCTGGCCTGGCCTACGCCGAACAGGCCCTGCGTGACCCGGCCTGGCGGCTGAGCCCGCTGTTCTGGCAGGCCCTGCGCGGGCAGCCGCTGAGCTACGATTTTGGCGCTGGTCAGGCGCAGTTGCGGGTGCGCGACCAGCACACCTGTTTCAACGTGAATGCGCTGCTCGGCGCTGACGGCGAGCGTGCTGAGCGCCAGTTGCGTTACCTGCTGGGCGGCGACATGGCTGCCGAGCGCCTGGTCGATGCCCTGGCCGACTGGCTGGATGCCGACAGCGATGCCCGCCTGCAGGGCGCCGAGAGCGCCCAGTACCTGCGCCAGCAACCACCGCGCCTGGCGGCCAACCAGCCAATGCTCGATACCAGCGAGCTGAACCTGCTACTGGAGCCGGACCCCAGCCGCCAAAGCCGTTACCCGATGCTGTGCGCCTTGCCGCAGACCACCGGCTGGCGGCTGAATGCCAATGCCTTGGGGCTGGAGCATCTGCCGTTGCTGGAAGCGCTGTATGAAGGGCGTTATCCGCGCTCGTTGCTCAGCCGCATCATCAGCGGCCGGCCGGCGTCGGGGTATGTGGATGCAACTGCGCTACGCCAGGCTCTGGGGGCGGTGGATGACGAAACCTTCGAGCGCTTGAGCGAAGGGCTGCTGCTGAACAGCGGGTATTTCCTGTTGCAACTGTCGTTCGCGGAGGAGGGGCGGGTGATACGCAGCGAGTTCCAGGTGGAGGCATTGGGGGTGGTGCAATGGCATGCCCGGGTACCGGCGCAGCAAGTGCGGGTGCGTAGCCGCGAGCCGATAGCCTGGTAAGGCTTGAAATAGCCGGGGCTGCTCTGCAGCCCAATCGCCGGCAAGCCAGCCACATACGGGAATTGCACGGTATTCAGGACCTGTGATCGTGAGCTGAAACCAGCCGCGTGTACTGATAGTCTTGCTAGTTGCGCCTTGCCTCGGAAAGACCAAAACTTTCAGCTCGCCGTCTTGCGAGGCCAAACCTTGTGTCAGTAGCTCTGCGTGCCTATTGCCCTTACGGGCACCACCCAAACCAAGCTAGCTCGGCATTCATGCTTGGCTACAATGGTGAGCGAGAAGACTGCCGTTCCGGCACCTACCTGCTAGGCAATGGTTATCGGGCTTACAGCCCAGCCCTGAGGCGATTTCTTTCACCTGATGGCTGGAGTCCTTTTGGTGCAGGCGGACGAAATGCTTATAGCTATTGCTCTGGAAATCCAGTCATGGGGTCGGATCCAAGTGGTCACGCGGATCTAAGCGGTCTGCGTAGAGTACCGCGAACGCTATTGAAGCAACCGCGAAGGGCAGGGGACCAAGACGCTCAGCGGCAGACTGCAGAACAGCGTGTGGAGGCACTACGTGCCAGACTACAGCGGCAACAAATGCCCACACAAGCTGTTACGCAAACACTGAGAAACCCTATGGCTCAGCCGGGTACAGAGTATCTGGCTAACCGTCGTGCACCAGCAGTTAGTACAGATCAACAGCTGCCATCGGGCAACGGGGGTCGAACTCCGCCCCGCCATGAAGCTGCGGGACCACAGCTACTTGACCTCGATCAGGCAGAGTCTCTGTATCAGCAACTTATTGACATGAATAGATACGAACAAACCTTTAGTCAGAATCTTTCATATTTGGCAGAAGGCACCGAACTACGTTTAGATTATGAGCGAGCCATGTCCAATATCAGAGAGCACGCAGACCAAATCCGTAGTCGACTTGGTGTTGACGCACTCAGCTGGTTCCACTTCTGAGGAAATGGTTTGCCGGTGATTGGGCAGTTCCCCGGGTACTGCGCAGCAAGTGCGGGTGCGTGGCTCAAATCCAATAGTCTGGTAAGGTGGCCGGGGCTGCTTTGCAGCCCATCGCGACACAAGGCCGCTCCTCCAGGGGAATGCGATTCCTTGTAGGAGCGGCCTTGTGTCGCGATAGGGCCGCAAAAGCGGCCCCCGTGCGCAGATCAATCAGGCGGTGCCGATCTCCCCGCCATCGATACGCTGGATCACCACGGTCGCAGCCCGCGGCCTTACCGTGGCACCTGCCGGGGTGGCATCGGTGGCCTTGTCGGTATACGGCCAGTTATCCGGGTGCTGGATGTTGACGAACAGCGTCTTGTTGTCCGGGGTAAAGGTGATGCCGGTCACCTCGCAGCCATTCGGCCCGACGAAGAAGCGGCGCAGGTCCACCTGGTTCTGCGCGTTCACCGGCACCTGCTTGCCGCTGGCATCCACCAGGTTGGTGGGGATCACTGCCAGCAGCTGGTCGTTGGTGTAGTCGGTCACGGTGCTCTCGCCGTTGTCGGTCTCGAACCACAACACGCCACGGCTATCGAAGCTCATGCCATCCGGGCTGGCGAACTGGTTCAGTTCGGTCAGGCCGGAGCGGTTGATGTCGGCAGTGCCGGCAGCGTTGGCGCCGAACACGAAGATGTCCCAGGTGAAGCTCAGCTGGTCATCGCTGTCGTGCCAGCGGATGATGTGGCCGTGACGGTTCGGGCCGCGTGGGTTGGCTGCATCGACCTTTTCCGGCGTGCGCGCGCTGTTGTTGGTCAGGGTCAGGTACACGTCGCCATTGAGCGGGTTGACCGTGGTCCATTCCGGGCGGTCCATCGGCGTTGCGCCCACGGCATCGCCAGCACCACGGGTGTTGAGGATGATGCCCGGCAGGTCGCCATACAGTGCGCCCAGGGTACTGCCGCCAGTGGTGGCGGTGCCTACGTCCAGCAGCAGCCATACACCGGTGCCGTCGGCATTGAAGCGGGCGACGTACAACTTGCCTTGGTCGAGGTACTTGGCACCGGTGGCCAGGCGGTCGGCCGGGTTGGCATCGGCGGCGTCCCACACCGCGGTGGACACCCACTTGTACAGGTACTCGTTGTTCGAGTCGTCACCCATGTACCACACCAGCGGTTTGCCGGCGACCGCCAGGCCCGGGCAGCAACCTTCGTGGCGGAAGCGGCCCAGCGCGGTGCGCTTGGTGGCCAGTGTGGCGCTGTTGTACGGATCGATCTCGACGATGTAGCCGTAGGTGCTGGCTTCGTTGCGGTAGTCGTCGGTAGCGCTGGCGCCTTTTACGGTGACGTCGAAACGGGCGAACTCATCTGCCACTTCGCTGCTGTCACCGGCTGCGGTTTCCCACTTGTACTGGCCGCTGGAGGTGCCCACGCCAATGCGGCGCTGGTCTTCAGGGCGGGTACCTTTGTTGACGAAGATGCCTGGCCAGTTCTCTTCACAGGTCAAGTAGGTACCCCAGGGGGTGTAGCCGTTGCCGCAGTTGTTGTTGGTGCCGCGGCAGTGGGTGCCGTCCGGCGAATACTTGGTCTTCACGTGATCGGTGCCGCGCAGGGGGCCGGTTATTTCCATGCGCGAGGCGGTAGTGAAGCGGCGGTTGAGCGGGTCGTTGTCGACCACCTGCCAGCGGCCGCCGATTTTCTGCAGGCGCACCACGCCGGCACCATGGGCGTTGATTTCCTTGCGCACTTCCTCGACCGGGCGCTTGCCGTTCACATCGGTGGTCGGGCCGGCCGGGTGCAGGGCGGCGGTGTCGATGTACTCGAAGTTGATCGCCAGCAGGCCGTCTTCGGAGCTGCCGTTGATGGGGAAGAAGTGCATGCCGTCATGGTGCATGCCCATGGCGTTGGCCTGGTCGGTCGAGGTGTTGCTGCCGTCGGATTTCCACGGGTTGCCGTTGCTGTTGATCGGCGTGCCCCAGGGCGCCAGCACATAGGCGCTGTAACCGGCGGCTACCACGCAGGCGTCGGTGCGCGAGCCCGGAATGGACTGGAAGCCCAGTGCCAGTTTCGGCACTTCCGGCTCAGTCACGGGGGGCTCGGTCACTGGCGGTTCGGTGACCGGGTCATCGTGGTCGGAACCACCACCGTCGAAGCAGCCTGTCAGGCCGGTACCGGCAATCATGGCGATGGCGGCGCCCAGGCTGCCGCGCATCACGCTGCGGCGGCTCAGGTAGGCGTCCATGACGCTGGCCATCGGCAGGTTGCCGCTTTGGTTCCGGTCCAGGTTGTCGCCGGTATCTCGACTCATCAGGGTGTCCTTATGTTGGCTGAGTTGGAGGAACCGCGACTTTAGTGCGCAAATATGATGATTCATTGGCAGAAATGTTAAAGGGGTTTTAAAACAACTCGCTCTTAGAAGCGTGCTCTACAGATCAATTTGGAATGGCTGTCGGATTTCTGCCATCAAACTGTAATGCCAACGCCGCAACATCCGGTGCCCTGAATGAACATGGATAAGGATGGCGGGTTCGATGGCAAGCAGTGTGCACAGGCGCGAAGTGATCAGCTGGATGGGTATCGGTGCCTTGGCACCGTTGCTCGGCGCCTGCTCCGCCCTTCCTGGGCAGCAGGGCGGCAATGCCAGCTTCGACCTGCTGTACGTGGCCGACACCCTCGATGCCCGCCAGCCTGGCCAGGCCGTGGTGCCGGCCACCCGCCTGGGGCCGGTCAGCCACCTGGGCCGCGCCCCATGGATGACCGGCAGCAGTGCCAGCATCGCCTACCCGCAACTGGCGCCATTGCTCGATGCCAGCCAGGCTGCATCTGCCCAACTGGGCGGCTATGCGGTGCTGGCGGCGTTGCTCGAGCAGCTGCGCGGTGAGGCTGGGGCGGGCAACAGCCTGACCCTGGAGAACGGCCAGGGCTGGAATGGCAGTGGCCTGGCCTACCTGACCCAGGGCGAAAGCGGCCTGCAGGGCAGCCAGCTGCTGGGCAGCGAAGCGCGGGTCAGCAGCGACGAGCGCGTGCTGTGGCCACAGCGCAGCCCGGCGCTGTATCGCCAGGCTGGCACCGTTACCCTGGGCGCCGGGCTGGCAGACACGCAACGCCGGGCTTTGGGCCTGGAAGCCTTGCACGTCTTCGAACGTGGCGGTGCACGTATTGCTGTGGTCGGCGTGACCGACCCCTACGCCCAGGACCAGAAAGCCTCCCTTAAACAGTGGTACCAGTCATTGCAGCCGGTGTTCGAACAGGCGCGGCGCGATGCTGACTTGGTGGTAGCCATGGCCGATGTCGGTACCGGGCCGGGCCTGTGGCTGGCCGAGCGGGTGCCGCAGATCGACGTGTTGCTGTGCGCCCGCGGCCAGGACCTGTGGCCGGCGCCGGTCCAGGTGAGCCAGGCCAGCGGCCGCCGCGTGCCGGTGCTGTTCGCCGGTTGCCGGGGCAGCGGCGCCTTCCGCCTGCGCTGCCAGCGCGTGGCCGGGTTGTGGCAGTTCGACGGGCGTTTCTTCCCAGCCTTTGAGCACCAGCTGGCACCCGCCGCGCAGCAGCGTATCGGGGCATTACAGGCAGAACTGCGCCAGCAGCGCGCCGGCCACGCGGCCTGGCTCGACCAACCGCTGGCCCGCGCGCCCCAGGCGCTGTGGCGCCGCGACACCCGAGGCGGCAGCTGGGACCGCCTGCTGCATCAGGCCCTGGCCGACGACAGCAGCATGCCGGCACTGCTGCCGGGCCTGCGCTATGACTACCCGCTGCCCGCCGGGGCGGCCATTACCCGCGAACACCTGATCAGCCTCACCGGTGGCTACCCGGCACCGGTGGTCGAAGCGCCGGCCCGGCAGGTCGAACAAGTGCTGGAAAACGCCGCGGAGCAACTGTTCGGCGACCCGCTGCTGCTGGACAACAGCCAGGACCTGCCGCGCTGGCAGGGCCAGGCCTGGCGTGTCAGCTACAGCCCGCAAGGCAAGCGCATCAGTGGCCTGGAGCCGGTGCAGGGCCTGTGCCGCACCTTTGGCCTGCAATTCGAAAACCAGGCTGGCGAGCCGCTGTGGCAACGGGTCGAAGCCTGGCTCGCCCGCCAGGCGACCGACTGGCAACTGGCGCCGCTGCAACTGCCCGAAGTGCGCTACGTGCAGGGGCACCCGGGCTGGCACCCAAGGCAACTGGCCTCGTGATGCTCGCCTCGCGCCTGCTGACTGGCGCTGGCCTGACCCTGGTCGGCTGGCTGGCGGCCCAGTGCGTGCTGCAACTGGGCCGCCAGCCGCAACCGGCCACTGCGCCCGCCGCGCGGTTGTTTCCTGCCCCCCTTCTTGTGTCTTTCTTCCCCCCCCCTGCCTCCCCCCCCCCCCCCCCCCCCCCGCAACCGGCCACTGCGCCCGCCGCGCCCGACAAGCCGCTGCCTGGCTTGATGGTTGGCCATTGGCAGGTACCCGTCGACGACGGTGCCATCGCCATCACCCGCCTGCCGTTGCAATACCTGGGTGGCCTCAAGGCCCAGCCGCTGGCCTCCAGCGTGGTGGTGCTGCGCTATGGCGAGCAGGTGCGCACCTTGGCCCGCGGCCAGCGCCTGGCGCCAGGGATCGTGCTGCAGGACATCGACAGCGATGGCCTGATTTTCAACAACCAGGGGCGGCGTGAACGCCTGCCCTGGCCGCCACGCCCCGCCGTGACCGGCTTCAAGCGGCAAGGATGAACGATGCCTGTTAGATATTGCGTGGCGGCCGCACTGAGCCTGGCCCTGTCCATGGCTTGTGCTGAAGAGCCGGTGTTCGACGACAACGGTACGCCGATGTACGAGGTGAACTTCGTCGACACCGAACTGGGCGAGTTCATCGACAGCGTGTCGCGCATCACCGGCACCACCTTCATCGTCGACCCCCGGGTCAAGGGCAAGGTCACCGTGCGCACCGTCGACCTGCACGACGCCGATGCCATCTACGACATCTTTCTGGCCCAGCTGCGCGCCCAGGGCTACGCCACTGTCGACCTGCCCAACGGCAGCGTGAAGATCGTTCCCGACCAGGCCGCTCGCCTGGAGCCTGTGCCGGTGGAGGCGGGAGGGCAGCAGGGGGAAGGCAGCGACAGTGTGGCTACGCGGGTATTCAATGTGCGTAACGCCGCCAGCGAGCAGGTGCTGGGCATTCTCAAGCCCCTGATCGACCCACGGGTCGGTGTGATCACACCTTATCCGGCAGCGCACCAGTTGGTAGTTACCGACTGGCGCAGCAACCTGGAACGTATCGCCAGCTTGCTGCGCCAGCTCGACCGCCCCCAGGACGTACCAGGCAGTGGCAGTACCCAGGTCATCTACCTGCGCCATGCCAATGCTGGTGAAGTGGTCAAGGTGTTGCGCGGGCTCAGCCAGGAAGGCATGGCGCCCTCTGAAGGTGCGGGCGAAGCAGAGGGCAAGGAAAGGCCCGTAGTGCCTGTCGCCGGGGGTTCGGGCATCCGCCTGGAGTACGAAGAAGGCACCAACGCCGTGGTCATGGTCGGCCCCGACAGCGAGCTGGCCGCTTACCGCGCCATCGTCGAGCAGCTGGACATCCGCCGTGCCCAGGTAGTAGTCGAAGCGATCATCGCCGAGGTGTCCGACAGCAGCGCCCAGGAACTGGGTGTGCAGTGGCTGTTCGCTGACGAGAAGTTCGGTGCCGGCATCGTCAACTTCGGTAGCAACGGGGTAAACATCGCCAGCATCGCCGGGGCCGCTGCCAGCGGCGACAACGAGGCCCTTGGCGATTTGCTGTCCAGCACCACCGGCGCCATGGCGGGTATCGGCCATTTCGGCGGCGGCTTCAACTTCGCCATGCTGGTTAACGCGCTGAAGGGCAAGAGCGGCTTCAACCTGCTGTCCACGCCCACCCTGCTGACCCTGGACAACGCCGAGGCGTCGATCCTGGTCGGCCAGGAAGTGCCCTTCGTCACCGGATCGGTGACGCAGAACAACGCCAACCCGTACCAGACCATCGAGCGCAAGGAAGTCGGGGTGAAGCTGCGCATCAAGCCGCAGATCAACGTCGACAACAGCGTGCGCCTGGACATCGTCCAGGAAGTGTCGTCGATTGCCGACACCACGGCTGCCAGCGACGTGATCACCAACAAGCGCGAGATTAAGACCAAGGTCATGGTCGAGGACAACGGCCTGGTGATCCTCGGCGGCCTGATCAGCGACGAACTGAGCACCAGCGACCAGCGTGTGCCGCTGCTTGGCGATATCCCTTACCTGGGCCGGCTGTTCCGCTCCGACGCCACGAAGAACACCAAGCAGAACCTGATGGTGTTCATCCGCCCGCGCATCCTGCGTGATGGGCCGAGCCTGGCCGGGCTCAGCGAAGACAAGTACCGCACCTTGCAGCAGACCACGCCGCTGCAGTTGCCCGACCTGGCGGATGCGCAAAACGCTACGCCGCTGTTGCAGGTGTTCCCCTCCAGCCGCGCACGGCTGGAAGGCGGTGACTGGTGATGCTGCCTTATCGCCAGGCACGGCAGAGCGGGGTGGTCATGGCCCCTGCGGAGCAGGGCTGGCAGCTATGGTTGCGGCATGACGCCGACAGCGCCCAATTGCAGGAGCTGCTGCGCGTGCACGGCCAGCCCAGCCTGCTCGAATACCTGGAGCCTGCACTGTTCGACGAACGCCTCGGCCAGCTGTACCAGGCCGGCGATGCCGCCACCGAGGCGCTGATCGAAGGCATCGGCGACCAGGTCGACCTGGACAGCCTGATGAGCGAAATGCCGCGCATCGAGGACCTGCTGGAAAGCGACGACGAAGCCCCGGTAATCCGCCTGATCAACGGCCTGTTCGGCCAGGCCCTGCGCCTGCGCGCTTCGGACATTCACATAGAAACCTTCGAGCAGAGCCTGGTGGTGCGCTTGCGCGTCGATGGCCACCTGCGCGAAGTGTTGCGCCCACCGCGTGCGTTGTCGGCCATGCTGGTGTCGCGGATCAAGGTCATGGCCCGTCTGGACATCGCCGAAAAGCGCCAGCCTCAGGATGGCCGTATCACCCTGCGTGCGGCGGGGCGCGAAGTGGATGTGCGGGTCTCGACACTGCCCGGCATCCACGGCGAACGGGTGGTGATGCGCGTGCTCGACAAGCAGGCCAACCTGCTGGCGCTGGGCAACCTGGGCATGCCGGCGGCGGTGTTGCAGGGCCTGCGCAGTTGCCTGGCACGGCCCAACGGCATAGTGCTGTCCACGGGGCCGACCGGTTCGGGCAAGACCACGACCCTGTATGCCAGCCTCAACAGCCTCAACGACGGCAGCCGCAACATCCTCACGGTCGAGGACCCGGTGGAATACGCTATCGCCGGCATCGGCCAGACTGCCATCAACCCGCGTGCCGGGCTGACCTTTGCCAGCGGCCTGCGCGCCATCCTGCGCCAGGACCCGGACGTGATCATGCTCGGCGAAATCCGTGACCAGGAGACCGCGCAGATCGCCGTACAGGCCAGCCTCACCGGCCACCTGGTGTTGTCCACGCTGCACACCAACAGTGCGGTGGGCGCGGTGACCCGCCTGCGCGACATGGGCATCGAACCGTTCCTGATCGCCTCGTGCCTGCGCGGCGTACTGGCCCAGCGCCTGGTGCGGCGCTTGTGCAGTTGCGCCGTGGCGCACCCGCTGCAGCCGGCGGAACGCGACCTGTGGCCCGAGCTGGCGGCGCTGGGCAGCAGCTACCACGCGGTGGGCTGCGAGCAGTGCCAGGGCAGCGGGTATGTCGGGCGCCTGGGCCTGTATGAGTTCATCGAGCTGGATGCCGGGCTGATCGGCCTGTTGTACGACGGCGCCAGTGAACTGGCCATGCAGGACTACCTGGCCGAGCGCCGGCAGAGCCTGGTGGCGATGGCCAGTGACTGCCTGGCCCGTGGCGAGACCAGCCTGGCCGAAGTACTACGCGTGGTGCAGGGCTGAGCCATGCCGACCTATCGCTACCAGGCCGTCGACCTCGCCGGCAAGACCCGCAAGGCCAGCTTGCAGGCCGACAGCGAACGTCATGCCCGCCAGTTGTTGCGTGAGCAGGGCCTGTTCGCCCGCCGCTTGCAGCGTCACGAAGCCGGCACCCGGCAACCCCGGCGCCAGCGCCTGAGCCGCGCCCAGCTATGCGAACTGACTCGTCAGCTGGCCACCCTGACCGGTGCCGGTATCCCTCTGGTCGACGCCCTGGCTACCCTGGAACGGCAACTGCGCCAGCCCGCCTTGCACAGTGTGCTGGTGGCCTTGCGCGGCTCGTTGGCCGAAGGCCTGGGCCTGGCTCGCAGCCTGGCACGTCAGGGGGCACCGTTTACCGGCCTGTACTGCGCGCTGGTCGAGGCCGGCGAGCGGTCCGGTCGCCTGGCCCAGGTGCTGACCCGCCTCGCCGACCATTTGGAGCAGGTTCAACGACAGCAGCACAAGGCACGTACCGCGCTCATCTACCCCACCGTGTTGATGGGGGTTTCGCTTGCCGTGGTGGTAGGCCTGATGACCTTCGTCGTACCCAAGCTCACCGAACAATTCGCCCATGCCGGGCAGAGCCTGCCGCTCATTACATCGCTGTTGATCGGCCTGAGCCAAGGGTTGGTGCAGGCCGGGCCCTGGCTTTTGGGGCTGGCCCTGTTGCTCGGCGCGCTCGGCGGCTGGTTGCTGCGCAAGCCGCACTGGTGCCTGCGCCGCGACCAGCTGCTGCTACGCCTGCCACATATCGGCAGCCTGCTTCAGGTGCTGGAAAGCGCGCGCCTGGCACGCAGCCTGGCAATCCTCAGCGGCAGCGGCGTGGCCCTGCTCGAAGCCCTGCAAGTGGCCACCGAAACCGTCGGCAACCGGCGTATCCGCCTGGCCATGGAGCAGGTGCGCCAGCAGGTGCAGGGCGGCACCAGCCTGCATCGCGCGCTGGATGCCAGCCAGCAGTTCCCGCCGCTGCTGGTGAACATGGTCGGCAGCGGCGAGGCCAGCGGCACTTTGGCCGACATGCTCGAGCGCGTGGCCGACGACCAGGAGCGCGGCTTCGCCCGCCAGGTCGATACCGCCATGGCGCTGTTCGAACCCCTGATGATCCTGGTGATGGGCGCCGTGGTGCTGTTCATCGTGCTGGCGGTGCTGTTGCCGATCATGCAACTCAACCAGGGCCTGCAACTGTGACGACAAGGAGTACTGCCATGCAGCATCGACGTAACCGCCAGCGCGGTTTCACCCTCATGGAAATCATGGTGGTGATCTTCATCATCGGCCTGCTGATCGCCGTGGTCGCGCCCAGCGTGCTGGGCAACCAGGACAAGGCCATGAAGCAGAAAGTGATGGCCGACCTGGCCACCCTGGAGCAGGCGCTGGACATGTACCGCCTGGACAACCTGCGCTTCCCCAGTAGCGAGCAGGGCCTGGCCGCGCTGGTGAAAAAGCCGGCCCAGGAGCCGCTGCCACGGGCCTGGCGCAGCGACGGCTACGTGCGCCGCCTGCCGGAAGACCCGTGGGGCACCCCTTACCAGTACCGCATGCCCGGCGAACATGGCCGGGTCGACGTGTACTCGCTGGGTGCCGACGGGCTGCCAGGCGGCGAAGGCCAGGATGCCGACCTGGGTAACTGGGAGCTGTAACGGGTGCGCCGTCAGCGGGGTTTCAGCCTGATCGAATTGCTGGTGGTGCTGGCCATCGCCGGGCTGATGACCGGATTGGCGGTGGCCGGGTTCGGCAACAGCCAGGCCAGTGTCGACCAGGCGCTGCAACGGCTGGCGAGCGAGGCCCGGTCGCAGGCCGCGCTGGCCCGGCATGCCGGGCAGCTGCGCGGGCTGCGCTGGAATGGCCAGCGTCCGGAGTTCGTCCGGCTCGAGGGTAATGGCTGGGTGGTCGAGGCAGTCGCCCTTGGTGACTGGCCCAAGGGGCTGCGCCCGGACTGGCCGGCCAGCCCGCAGCCGCGCCTGTTGTTCACTCCGCATGGCTGGGCGCAACCAGGCAAGGTGTGCTGGCGTTGGGCCGATGGCAGCCAGCAATGGGCCTGGAGCCGCGATGGCCGCTTGCAGGTGGTGGTTGCCCCATGAAGCGGCATCAGCGTGGCTTCACCCTGCTGGAGGTGACCGTGGCCCTGGCGATTGCCGCGGTGCTGGCGGTGATCACCAGCCAGGTTTTGCGCCAGCGCCTGGCGGTGCAGGACAACCTGCAGCAACACCGCCTTGGCCTGCTATGCGTGCGAGAACTGCAAACCCGCTTTGCCGTTGAGCAGTACTGGCCGGCGGAAAACCAGGTTGGCGGTGAACTGAGCCAAGGCGGCCAGCGCTGCCACTGGCAACTGCAACTGCGCCGCACCGGCGTACGCGGCCTGCGCCGTGGCGAGCTGCTGTTGTTCGCCGACCGCGACCAGCGCCTGCCGCTAGGCCAGTACACCGTGTTTCTGGAGCAGCCGTGAGTTACAGAAACCGTGAAGCCTGCGCGGTCCCTGTAGGAGCGGGTTTACCCGCGAAGCAGGCACCGCGGTGGATGGCACCGGCTGCGCCGGTGTTCGCGGGCGCGCCCGCTCCCACAGAGGCCCGGTTCCACCCCGCGCAGATGCCTGCCCCTGGAGCGGCCATGAGTTACAGAGACCGTGAAGCTTGTGCGGTCCCTGTAGGAGCGGGTTTACCCGCGAAGCAGGCACCGCGGTGGATGGCACCGGCTTCGCCGGTGTTCGCGGGCGCGCCCGCTCCCACAGAGGCCCGGTTCCACCCCGCGCAGATGCCTGCCCCTGGAGCGGCCATGAGTTACAGAGACCGTGAAGCCTGCGCGGTCCCTGTAGGAGCGGGTTTACCCGCGAAGCAGGCACCGCGGTGGATGGCACCGGCTTCGCCGGTGTTCGCGGGCGCGCCCGCTCCCACAGAGGCCCGGTTCCACTCCGCGCAGATGCCTGCCCCTGGAGCGGCCATGAGTTACAGAGACCGTGAAGCTTGTGCGGTCCCTGTAGGAGCGGGTTTGTGCGGTCCCTGTAGGAGCGGGTTTACCCGCGAAGCAGGCACTGCGGTGCATGGCACCGGCTGCGCCGGTGTTCGCGGGCGCGCCCGCTCCCACAGAGGCCCGGTTCCACCCCGCGCAGATGCCTGCCCCTGGAGCGGCCATGAGTTCCAGAAACCGTGAAGCCTGCGCGGTCCCTGTAGGAGCGGGTTTACCCGCGAAGCAGGCACCGCGGTGCATGGCACCGGCTGCGCCGGTGTTCGCGGGCGCGCCCGCTCCCACAGAGGCCCATTACCACCCCGCGCAGGTGTCTGCCCCTGGAGCAGCCATGAGTTACAGAGACCGTGAAGCTTGTGCGGTCCCTGTGGGAGCGGGCATGCCCGCGAAGCAGGCGACTCGGTGGATGGCACCGGCTTCGCCGGTGTTCGCGGGCGCGCCCGCTCCCACAGAGAGGGCGCATACCCGTCAGCCCCGGACCCAGCCCCGCAAGCACCGCCAGGCCGGCCTTACCCTGATCGAGCTGATGGTCGCCCTGGCACTTACCGCCGTACTCGGCATCATGCTCGCCGCCCTGGTCAACGGCTGGCTCAAGGTTCGCGAACGCCTGCAGGTCACCAATCAGGAAACCTCGGTGCTGGATTTCTGCCTGGCCCTGGAGCGTCGCTTCGACAGCCCGGTAATGCGCCGTGTCTACGACCAGCGCCTGCCCTTGGCCAGCCGCTGGCTGGACTGGCAACCGGCAAGCAACCAGTTGCTCTGGGTCGCCATTACCGGCATGCCGGAAGCCGAAGGTGGCTCGCGCCTGCAGCGCCAGCGCCTGCGCTTCGAGGCGCGTGAGCAGCGCCTGCTGCTGGAAAGCTCGGCCGATCTCTATGCCGCCGCCGCCCCACGCTGGGTCCAGCGCGAGCGGCTCGACCGGGTCAGCGCCATGAATGTTCTTTATTACCAGGGCGGCCGCTGGCTGGCCTGGCCTTCCGACCAACCTGCGCACCCCGGCCGTGGCGTGCGTCTGGAACTGCAGCGTGACGGAGCACCCTATGTCTGCACTTTCGCCCTCCCGTGGGGGCGCTCATGAAGTTTGAATGGCGGCGGCGCAGCCCGGCCCAGTCGTGGCTGTTGCTGCGACCGGGCGTTGTCTGGCACTGGGCGCTGGCCGAGGGCGGCCTTGTGCAACGCCATGGGCAGGGCGAGCCCCCGGCGAACCTGCAGGCCCGTGTGGCGTTGATCCTGCCTGCCGAGGCCTGCAGCTATTTCCGCGTGCCGGCACCGCCCGGGCTCAAGCGTGAAGAATGGCCGCTGTTGCTCGAAGACCGTTTGCTGCAGGCCGTCGACGAAGTGACATGTGCCTGCCTGGCTCGCGAGCCAGGCCACCTTCGGTTACTGGTAGTGGCCCGTCAGCAACTGGACGACTGGCGCGGGCAGTGCGCCGAATGGGGCTTGCAGGTGGCACGTTGCTGGGTAGAACTACAGCTGCTGCCGCCGCCCGAGGCGGGATGTGCCTGGCAATGGCAGCGCACACCCGGCATGTATTTGTACAAAGGGCTGGCCGAAGACAGGCAGGAGCACTGGCTGGCCTGGCCGGATGCACTGGGCGAGGTGCCACGGCAACCGTGGGCGGAGCTGCAAAAGGTTTCGCTGAGCGGCGACTGGCCCAGTACGTTGGCACCGCTCGATTCATTGCCCGGCCTGTTCGAGCGTACCCGCAAGGTGCGTTCGCTGCCGGTGGTGTCCCGGCCACAGCAACGGCTGCTCGCGGCCTGCCTGGTACTGGCTGCCGTCTGGGGCGGGCTGTGGTTGAACAAGCAGTGGGCCCAGGCGCAACTCTGGCGCAGCCAGGTCATCGCCGTGACCGGTGAGCAGGCCAGCCCCCGGCACGCCGCGCAGGCCCTCAAACGCCTGCGCGAAAGTGAATTGCAACAGCAGCTGCGCACGCGCCAGCTCGAAGACCTGCAGGCTGCGTTGCAGGCCTGGCTGCGTGACCACCCCGGCTGGCGCCTGCAAGCGGTGCGCTTCGATGGCCAGCGCTGGCACTTGCGGCTGGAAGGCGAGGGCGGTGCGCCGCCATGGAGCGACATGTCGACAGCCGCCGGGGCCTCTGTCCAGGTGCAGGACGGCCAAGTGGTGTTCGACTTGGGAGCAGCCTCATGAACCGGGACTGGATACAGCGTCATCGTTTGAAGTTCGCCTGGGCACTGATTGCCCTGTTGTTGGCCTTCCTGGCCCTGCGCGCAGGCCTTGCGCAATGGCGCGAGCTCAGCCAGTGGCGCGGGCTGGCCGAACAGGCCGCCAGCCTTCAAGGCGGCCCGGGGTTGAGCCTGGAGCGGCTACGCCAGTCGGCCCAGGCGCGGCAGATCGAACTGGCCGAGGTCGATGCGCAGGGCAAGACCTGGCAACTGCGTGGGCAGGTGGCCGACGAGCGAGTGCTGCAAGGCTGGTTGCAGACCCTGCGTGCAGAAGGCGTACAGCCATTGCAGTGGGGGCTGGAACAGCATGAAAAGAGATTGCGCTTCGACCTGGTGGTGCGGCCATGAGCCGAAGAAGTGTGGCGTGGGTGCTGTTGGTATTCACCGTGACATTGCTGGTGGAACTGCCGGCCAGCTGGGTGGTGCGCGGGATAGGCCTGCCTGCGCGTGAGGTCAGCGGCAGCCTGTGGCAAGGCCAGGCGCAGCAACTGGGGCCGGTCGGGCCATTGCGTTGGGCGGTGCAGCCTTGGCGCTTGCAGGCGGATGCACAGCTGGGCTTTCAGGGCCAGGCCTGGCGGTTGCGCGTCGAAGGCTGGCCATGGCGCTGGCGGTTGGGGGCGACGGCCATGGGTGCCCAGACGACGGTGACGACGGATTTCCGCTTGGCCGGCCAGTGGCAAGGCGCGTTGCGGGTGCAGGGAGCAGGGCGGCAATGCCGTGCCAGCGAAGGCCGCATCGCGGTAACCGACCTTGCCTTGAGCGAGCCCTGGTCACTGGGCCTGGGGCAGGGCTGGCTGGAAATGGACTGCCGCAGCGGCTGGCACCTGCGCGGGCAGTTGGCGCAGCCGGGGCAGCATCTGTTGGCCGTGGATGCTGACCTGCCAGCGCGACGGGCGCAAGTGGTGGTGGAGTTGCAGCCAGAAGCGGCGCTGACGCCTTTGCTGCGTGGCGTGCAGTGGCTTGGGCCGCAGGCGCTGGCAGGGCAGCGGAATTTGCGCTGGTAGACAGGTGTTATCGCCGGCAAGCTGGCTCGGCGTGTGTAGGAGCGGCCTTGTGTCGCGAAAGGGCTGCAAAGCAGCCCCAGCAATTTGTGCATATGCGCTGAAACCGGGGGCTGCTTTGCAGCCCTTTCGCGACACAAGGCCGCTCCTACAACCAATCAACTGTCTGGCCCAAATACTAAAAGAGGGCACGAAGCCCGTGCCCTCCGGCGCGGCGCCTGCCTCAGTTTTTCTTGCCCTGCACACTCGAAGCCCACTGCTCACTGCGATTGTGCCCACTGGTCCTCAACAACCCCAGATCCAGTGCATTCTCCCCATCCGCCGCACCCTTGCCCTTGGCCATTTCAGCCACCGCGGTGCCCAGGTCCACTGGCGAGTTGGACGCATCGATCGATACATCCCGGCGATAGTCGTTACCGCTCAGTGTTTCCCGGCTAACCGAGTACCCACCACGAAGCCGGCGCGTGTGGTGTTGATGAAACTGCCGCCGTTGAGGGTGATGCCATTGGGGTTGGCCAGTATGTAGTCGGCCGGGCGGCCGAAGATTTCCTGCGGCCCTTCGATCAGCGAGGCGTTGCGGCTGACCACCTCGTTGAGGATGGTCGAGGCGGCCTGGCCCTGGAATTGCGGGTTGGCCGCCAGGGCACCGGCCAGTTCCGACTGCCCGGCCTGGGTGGCATTGTTCAGCACCAGCCCTGAACGGTCGACGTTGTAGTCGAGGAACTGGTTGTGTGACAGCCCGTTGGCGTTTGGCGCGACAATATCGATGACCGGGACGCCGTGGCCGTCGTTGATGACCGGTGTACCGCCGGGGCCGCTGGTTGCTGCCAGGCCGCCCTGGGCCAGTGCGGCGCCGGGCCCGAGCAGGCCGAGGAAGATGGCCCAGCGCAAGATATCCGGGCGGGAATACGGTGACTGCGAGAGTGTTTGCATGTTCTCGTTCTCTTTGTTGTGGGTGATTCAGATGGTCAGGGCCAGTTCCACTACCCAGAAGCCGGGTTCCAGCAGCGGGCGGGGCAGGTCGCTGGCGTACAGTGCCCGTTGGTAGCCCAGGCGCAGGTGGCTGCCGGGCAGGCTCAGTTCGGCACCGGCAGTGGCCCCGGCGAGGCGTTGTGAAGGCTTGCCTTCGGCAGTGCGGGTCCAGCCCAGGTCCAGGCCGATGTAGGGGCGTACCTGCAGGGGAGCCGTCCAGCGCTCCGGCAGCGGCTGACTGACGGTGTTGCGCCAGGCGGCGCTGCTGGCACCTGAGTAGGTACGCAGGCGAAACCCGCGCACGGCCGAATCGTCGCTGGCCAGCAACTGCTCGACGGCGGGTAGCGGGTCACTGCTGTATTGCAGACTCAGCTCACTCTGCCAGCGCCATGGGTGGCTGGCCGGGCCCTGGCGCAGGTGCAGCAGGTTGGCGCGGTACTTGCGAAAATCCGGGCGCAGGCGTTCCGCTCCCAGCGGTGAACGGTCGGCGCCGAAGGCGTCGATACCCTGGGCGACACCGAGGTAGCCATTCCACAGGCCGCCCTGGAGCCACAGCAGGTTGATACCCGCTTCCAAGGAGACCAGGGTGGGGCTCTGCTGGACGATCACCGCGCCCGCGCTGCGGTTGACCATCTGCTTGCGGTCCAGCCGGGCGCTGGCGCTGAGCATGCCTTGCTGGTTGCGCCACAGCACCCGCTCGACGCTCAGGCCCTGGTAGCTGCTGCTGCCGTCGGCTACCTGGCGGCTGTGGGGGAGCGGCGCCTCGTAGCGCAGCTCGCTGGCGCTGAGCGCGAAGGTCCAGGCGCCGTAGGGGATGCTGTAGTACAGCGAGATGCCTTGGCTTTGCCCGGGCGCATCGAGCACCGTGCCGTTCAGTGACAGGCGCAGGTCATCATTGAGGCCCAGCGGGCTGTCCAGGCCGAAGCCGAGGTTCAGGCGATGACGCCCGGTCAGGTCGCTGCCGCGGTTGTCGAAGCGGCTGTCCAGGTGCCCGCGCGAGGCCACCTTGCGCGGCTGCACGACAACCCGGGTGCCGCCCTGCATTTCGCCGGGCAGCAACTCTGCGGACAGGTCATACGCGCGCAGCCGGTTGAGCTGGTCGAGGCCTTGCTCCAGGGCTGGCAGGAACAGTGGCTGCCCGAGCAGGCCGGGAAAGGCGCCGGGGAGGGACAGGGGCAACTCGGGGCCGGCCATTTCGATGGACTCGACGAACCCCTCGACGATGACCAGGTTCAGCGGTGCGCCGTCTTGTGGAGGTTGCTGCAGGTAGGGCCGGCTGGTCGGGTATCCGGCTTGCACATAGCGCTGGGTGATGGCTTTCAGCAGCCCGTTGATTTCCGCGATACCCATGCACGGGGTAATGAACCTGCGGAGGGTTGGCGTTAGCGCCGAGTCGGAAAGCTCGCGGTTGCCGGCCACGCGTACGCCGGTGATGGCCCAGCAGCGCTGGTCGTGGGGGAGGGGGGCGGTGGCGTCGTGGCTTTCGGCAGGGGCGGGCTGGCGCTGCCAGCGTTCCAGGCGCTGTTGCTGTTCCAGCTGTCGCAGCCCGCGCTGCTGATCGCGCAGTTGCTGGCTGGCCGGGTCGTCGGCCAACGCCTGTGGTGCGGCCAGCAAACCTGACAGGCAGCAGGTGAGCGCCCAGCAGGTGGCGCGATGAATGTGGAACGGCATTGAAGCACCCCGCAAATGATGTACGGATTTCGTACTCGTCTGCGTGGATGCTAAAAATTAAGGGGTTCGCCTGGATGCAGTACCCGGCCTAAGCGCTTGTAGGGCGCGTTCTTGCCTGATGGTGGGAAGCTTCCTACAGCATCAGTTGAAAGGCCCGCTATCAGGGCCGAATTTCGATCAACGTGCCATCCCGCACCAGGTCCCACACTTCCTGCATGTCGCGGTTACGCATGGCAATACACCCATCTGTCCAGTCCAGGGTATGGAAGTACCACTCCGGATACTCGTCGTTGATCGGCGTGCCATGGATCATGATCATGCTGCCGGCACTCACCCCTTCACGAGTGGCACGGGCCGCGTCGTTGATGTTCGGGTAGTTGATGTGTATGGCCAGGTTGAAACGGTCGCTTTGCTTGCGCCAGTCCAGCCAGTAAAGGCCCTCGGGGGTTTTCTTGTCGCCTTCGCGCTCCTTGGCGCCTTTTGGCTGCTTGCCCAGCGAGATGCGGTAGGTCTTCAGCGGTTCGCCACGGCTGATCAGTTGCAGACGGCGCTCGGACTTGATCACCAGCACCTTGTCGATCAGCGGTTGCATGGCCTGCTGCGAAGGCGACGGGGTTTGCACTGCCGGCTGGGGCTTGCGGATGATGGTCTCGGTGAAGGCCGCCTGGGACACCGAGGTAACGCAAAGGCAGAAAAGGGCAAGCAACCAGCGCATGTAACGGTATCCCTGAAGGCTTCTAGGTGGTGGGCGAGACGTTCATCGGCGGCAGGTATTCATGGCCTATGGGGTAGTGCTGCCTGATGCGATCGCGATAGTAGCATTCTAGTGTGCGAGTGACGGTGCGGAAAGCCAGCTCGCCCCACGGAATCTCATGTTCCTCGAACAGCCGCACCTCCAGGCTTTCGACACCGACAGCGAAATCAAGGTCCGCAAGCTCGGCGCGGAAGAACACGTGCACCTGGTTGATGTGTGGCAGGTCGAACAGCTGGTACAGGCTCATGCTGCCGACCCGGGCGCAGGCCTCCTCGACGGTTTCGCGACGGGCGGCCTGGTCCAGGGTTTCGCCGTTTTCCATGAAACCGGCGGGCAGGGTCCAGAAGCCGCGGCGTGGCTCGATGGCGCGCCGGCACAGCAACACCTGGCTGCCCCAGGTCGGCAACACGCCGGCGACGATGTTGGGGTTCTGGTAGTGGATGGTCTGGCAAACCTCGCAGACATACCGCAGGCGGCTGTCGCCCTCGGGGATCCGCTGAGTGACCGGCTGGCCGCACGCGCTGCAGAATTTCATGTGTCGTTCCTTTTGCTCCGGGCTATCTTGGCGCGCCGGCCGTGCCGTCGCAAGCGCACGGGGCTTGGGTGCTTCGCGCCTTTGGTGCATCATGCAAGGCAGGCCTTGGATATGAGCGTGCGCAATGCTGGACGAGCTACTTCGCCGAATGAGCAACCACCAACCCGCATCACTGGAAACCGACCGGCGGTTCCCCGAAGCGGCGGTCCTCTTGCCCATTACCCGCAGCGAAGCGCCCGAGCTGGTCCTGACCCTGCGCGCCAAGGGCCTGTCCACCCACGGCGGCGAAGTGGCTTTTCCCGGTGGCCGCCGCGACCCGGAAGACCCGGACCTGGTGTTCACCGCGCTACGTGAAGCCGAAGAAGAAATTGGCCTGCCACCAGGCCTGGTGGAAGTGATCGGCCCGCTCAGCCCGCTGATTTCGCTGCACGGCCTGAAAGTGACGCCATTCGTCGGGCTCATCCCCGATTTTGTCGAATACCGTGCCAATGATGCCGAGATCGCGGCAGTATTCACCGTGCCGCTGGAATTCTTCCGCCAGGACCCGCGCGACCATACCCATCGTATCGATTACCAGGGGCGCAGCTGGTATGTGCCCAGCTATCGCTATGGTGAATACAAGATCTGGGGGTTGTCGGCGATCATGATCGTCGAACTGGTCAACCTGCTGTTCGATGCCGGCATCAGCCTGCACCAGCCCCCGGAGCGTTACATCGAAAACTGAGCGGGGCCAACCCCGTCGTCTGCGTTGCAGCCTGAGGAGCAAGCATGAAATACCGCCTGGGCGACCTGCGGGTCGAGAGCCACCCCACCAGTTGGGCCGCACCCAACGCCACGCTGATCGGCAAGGTGCGCTTGCAGGCCGATGCCAGCGTGTGGTTTGGCGCGGTGCTGCGCGGGGACAACGAGCTGATCGACATTGGCGAAGGCAGCAACGTGCAGGATGGCACGGTGATGCACACCGACATGGGCTCGCCGCTGACCCTGGGCAAGGGCGTGACCGTTGGCCACAACGCCATGCTGCATGGTTGCACGGTGGGCGACTACAGCCTGGTCGGTATCAACGCGGTCATCCTCAATGGCGCGCGCATCGGCAAGCATTGCATTATTGGCGCCAATGCGCTGATTGCAGAAGGCAAGGAGATCCCCGACGGTTCGCTGGTGATGGGGTCGCCGGGCAAGGTGGTGCGCGAGCTGACCGAACAGCAGAAACGCATGCTTGAAGCCAGTGCCGCGCATTACGTGCACAATGCCCAGCGTTATGCACGGGAGTTGGTGGTTGATGATGAGTGATGTAGTGGAGCGACCGGTAGCCTCGCCGTGCGTGAGTATCTGTGCGTTGGACGAGCAGGATATCTGCACAGGTTGCCAGCGAACCGTGGCCGAGATCGGCCGCTGGGGGCGGATGGACAACGACGAGCGCCGGGCGGTGCTGAAGCTGTGCCATGAAAGGGCAGTAGCTGCCGGCCTGATTATCGGAGGCTAAATACCTTGTCGGCTTCATCGCCGACCTTGTACCGTTGCCTGCCGATGAAGCCAGCGGTAATCTGTGCCGCTTGCCCACAGACTACCCGCCATGTTCTATCTGATTGCCTACATCAGCAGCGTAGTGCTGATCAACTACGCCTTCTCCAGCGCGCCGCACCTGGACATCATCTGGTCCGCCTGGGGCGGCCTGGTGTTCATCCTGCGCGACATGGTGCAAACCCGCTTCGGCCATGGCGCCCTGGTCGCCATGCTGGCGGCGCTGGTGCTGTCCTACGTCACCTCGGAACCGGCCATCGCCCTGGCCAGCGCCACCGCCTTCTTCATTTCCGAACTGATCGACTGGCTGGTGTTCAGCATCACCCGCCGACCGCTGCGCGACCGCCTGTGGCTGAGCTCGGCGCTGAGCATCCCGGTCGACACCTTCATCTTCTTCGGCATGATCGGTGCCCTGACCCCAGCCGTGATCGGCACCGCCATGGCCTCGAAATTCGCCGGGGTCACCGCCGTGTGGCTGGCCATGGCATTTCGCGCCCGGCGGGCCGCCGTGGCGGGTTGATGGTGTAGAATAGCGGTCCTTTTTCAGCGGGCGGCGCCAAGCCTGGTGCGGCCCCGGACGCCTTCGAGGACCTGAAATGACCCGTATCGGAACCCCCTTGTCGCCTACTGCGACCCGTGTACTGCTCTGCGGCTGTGGCGAGCTGGGCAAGGAAGTGGTGATCGAGCTGCAGCGCCTGGGCGTCGAAGTGATCGCCGTCGACCGCTACGCCAATGCCCCGGCGATGCAGGTGGCGCACCGCAGCCACGTGGTCAACATGCTCGATGGCGTGGCCCTGCGCGCGGTGATCGAGGCCGAGAAGCCGCACTACATCGTCCCTGAAATCGAGGCCATCGCCACCGCCACCTTGGTCGAGCTGGAAAACGAAGGTTTCAACGTGGTGCCGACCGCCCGCGCCACCCAGCTCACCATGAACCGTGAAGGCATCCGCCGCCTGGCCGCCGAAGAGCTGGACCTGCCGACCTCGCCGTACCACTTCGCCGACACCTATGAAGACTACGCCAAGGCCGTGGCCGATGTCGGCTACCCGTGCGTGGTCAAGCCGGTGATGAGCTCGTCGGGCAAGGGCCAGAGCCTGCTGCGCAGCGATGCCGACCTGCAGAAGTCGTGGGCCTACGCCCAGGAAGGAGGCCGCGCCGGCAAAGGCCGGGTCATCGTCGAGGGCTTCATCGACTTCGAATACGAAATCACCCTGCTGACCGTGCGCCACGTCGGTGGCACCACCTTCCTCGAGCCAGTCGGCCACCGCCAGGAGAAGGGTGACTACCAGGAATCGTGGCAGCCGCAGGCCATGAGCCCGAAGGCGCTGGCCGAGTCGCAGCGGGTGGCCAAGGCGGTCACCGATGCCCTGGGCGGTCGTGGCCTGTTTGGCGTGGAACTGTTCGTGAAGGGCGACCAGGTGTGGTTCAGCGAAGTCTCGCCACGCCCGCATGACACCGGCCTGGTGACCCTGATTTCCCAGGACCTGTCGCAGTTTGCCCTGCATGCCCGTGCCATTCTTGGCCTGCCGATTCCGGTAGTGCGCCAGTTCGGCCCTTCGGCTTCGGCGGTGATCTTGCCCGAGGGGCAGTCGCAGCAGACCAGCTTTGCCAACCTGGGTGCGGCGCTGAGCGAGCCGGATACTGCCATTCGCCTGTTCGGCAAGCCGGAAATCAACGGTACCCGCCGCATGGGCGTATGCCTGGCGCGTGACGAATCGGTCGAAGCGGCGCGTGCCAAGGCGACCCGTGCTTCGCAGGCGGTCAAGGTCGAGTTCTGATCCGATTGGGGCTGCGTTGCAGCCCTTCGCGGGCGCGCCCGCTCCCCCAGAATCTTTCTTCTCCCCCCCCGGAGGGGGG
>NZ_JBKGFP010000002.1:0-147513 GCF_046557535.1 Pseudomonas sp. S1(2024) | reverse complement strand
TACCCCCCCCTCCCCATTTTTCTTTGCCCCCCCCTTGGGGGAACGTTACTCCCCCACAAAGGGCCGCAACGCGGCCCCATTTACTTACAGCTGCGTATTGCGGGTCTCTTTCAGGCACAGCACGGCAATCAAGCTGATCACCGCCGCCACCGACACATAACCCCCCACCCAGCTCAACCCACCCATGCTCACCAGCTTCTGGGCAAAGAACGGTGCCGCCGAGGCGCCGACGATGCCGCCCAGGTTATACGCCGCCGAAGCGCCGGTATAACGCACGTGGGTCGGGAACAGTTCAGGCAGCAGTGCCCCCATCGGCGCAAAAGTCACGCCCATCAGGAACAGTTCGATGGCCAGGAACAGCGCCACACCTGCGGTCGACCCCGAAGTCAGCAGCGGCTCCATGGTAAAGCCCGAGGCCACTGCCAGCAGGCCGCCGACGATCAGTACCGGTTTGCGCCCGTAGCGGTCGCTGAGCCAGGCCGACAGTGGTGTGGCCAGGGCCATGAACACCACCGCGAAGCACAGCAGGCCAAGGAACGTCTCGCGGCTGTAGCCCAGCGTGGTCACGCCATAGCTCAGCGAGAACACCGTGGAGATGTAGAACAGCGCGTAGCACACCACCATCGCCGCTGCGCCCAGCAGGGTCGGCAGCCAGTATCTGGAAAACAGGTCGACCACCGGCATTTTCACCCGCTCGTGGCGGGCGACGGCCTTGGCGAACACCGGGCTTTCTTCCAGCTTCAGGCGCACATACAGGCCTACCAGTACCAGCGCGGCGCTGAGCAGGAACGGAATGCGCCAGCCCCACTCGCGGAACTGCTCGTCGCTGAGCACCAGGGCCAGGGTCAGGAACAGGCCGTTGGCGGCCAAAAAGCCGATCGACGGGCCCAGCTGCGGGAACATGCCGAACCAGGCGCGCTTGCCTTCGGGCGCGTTCTCGGTGGCCAGCAAGGCCGCGCCACCCCATTCGCCACCCAGGCCCAGGCCTTGGCCAAAGCGCAGCAGGCAGAGGATGATCGGCGCCCATACACCAATGCTGTCATAGCCCGGCAGCACGCCGATGGCTGTGGTGGACACGCCCATCAGCAGCAGCGAGGCGACCAGGGTCGACTTGCGGCCGATACGGTCGCCAAAGTGGCCGAACAGTGCCGAACCCAGCGGGCGCGCCAGGAAGGCGATACCGAAGGTGAGAAAGGCCGCCAGCATCTGCGCGGTGCCCGACCCGGACGGGAAGAACACCGGGCCGATCACCAGGGCGGCGGCAGTGGCGTAGACGTAGAAATCGTAGAACTCGATGGCGGTGCCGATGAAGCTGGCGGTGGCTACCCGCGCGGGCGAGTTGACCGGCGCGGCAGGCGCTTCGGCATAGGTGCTGCTGGTTGTCATTGAATAGGTCCCTGACAGTCTGGTCCGGCTCCATTGGGATAAGCCCCGCGGCGTGCAATGCAAAAGGGCAGGCACGGTGGCACGGGCGCCGGAGCGTTTTGTTGTTGTGTGCGCCCGACTGACGATAGCCCAAGGGGGATAGGGGCGGGGGCGGGCACTGTTCGGGGTGTTGAAGCAGGACCGCGGGGCGTGTCAGTGGAGCGGACTGGCCGTGGAGCGCCGGGTGCGGGTAGCAGGCGGGACGGCGGGGCTGGGTAAGCGTGACCCGAGTATAGCTATCGGGTCACGGTCCACACCAGTACCTTGCTGGCACAATTGTCCTCTGTTTCGAGGATTTCCAGGCGATAGCGGCCGATCTTCAGGCAAACGGCGCTTTCCGGGATACTTTCCAGCGCTTCGGTGACAAGCCCGTTGAGGGTTTTCGGCCCGCCGTCGCAGGGTAGGTGCCAGCCCAGGCTGCGGTTGATCTCGCGCAGCGAAGCAGTGCCGTCGATGACGAAAGTGCCATCGGGCTGCGGGTGCACGTGGGGGTTGTCCAGGCTGTGTTCATCCTCGAACTCGCCAACGATCTCTTCGAGGATGTCTTCCAGGGTGACGATGCCCAGCACCTCGCCGTACTCGTCCACTACCACGCCCAGGCGGCGCTGCTGTTTGTGGAAGTTCAGCAGCTGCATTTGCAGGGGCGTGCTCTCGGGCACGAAATAGGGCTCGTAGCAGGCGCCGAGCAGCATCTCCAGGGTCAGCTCGGCTTTGGGCAGCAGGTGGCTGATCAGCTTGGTATTGAGGATTGCTTCAACCTGGTTGATGTCGCTGTGGTACACCGGCAGGCGGGTGTGGCGGCTGACGATCAGTTGCTCGATGATGCGCTCGATCGGCTCGTCGAGGCTGATGCCGTCCACTTCGTTGCGCGGTACCAGGATGTCGTTGACGGTCATCTTGTCCAGTGACTGCAGGCCGTCGAGCAGGCCGTGGCGCGGTGCTTCTTGTTCCTCATCCTCGTCGAATTCGTCGGCTTCCTGCGGGTGCAGGGCCACGGCCGTGGGTTGCACGCGGAACGGACGCAGGATCAGCTTGGCCATGCCATCCAGCAGGCAGGCCAGCGGTTGCAGCAGGGCGAGGGGTACTTTCAGCAGGCTGGTGCCGAGGCTGACGAACGCTTGCGGGTTGCGCCGGGCCAGGCGACGCGGCAGGTATTCGGCAAACACCAGCAGGACGAGGGTGGCGGCCAACCCGGCCAGCCAGAAGCCGTGCTCGCCGCTATGGCGCTGGCCGAGCAGGCAGGCCAGGCCCAGCACCAGCAGCTTGCCCAGGCTGGCGCACAGCACCAGGGCCTGGGCCGGCAGCACGGGCTGGCCGTCGTCGCCGACACGCAGCGTGCCATTGAGTTGCAGGCGGGCGGCGTCCACCGCGGTGAACAGCGCCGACCACAACAGGGCCAGTGCCAGGGTGCCGAATAGCGGTGCGTACGGCAGGGTATCCATGGGCGGCCGTCAGATATGCAGGATGAATTCGCGAACCAGCTTGCTGCCGAAATAGGCCAGCATCAGCAGGCAGAAACCGGCCAGCGTCCAGCGGATGGCCTTGTGGCCACGCCAGCCCAGGCGGGTGCGGCCCCACAGCAGCACGCTGAACACCACCCAGGCGATACAGGCCAGCAGGGTCTTGTGTACCAGGTGCTGGGCGAACAGGTTGTCGAGGAACAGCCAGCCGGAGATCAGCGACAGCGACAGCAGGCACCAGCCAGCCCAGAGGAAGCCGAACAGCAGGCTTTCCATGGTTTGCAGCGGCGGGAAGTTGCGGATCAGCCCGGATGGGTGCTTGTTCTTCAGTTGGCGGTCTTGCAGCAGCAACAGCAGTGCCTGGAACACCGCGATGGTGAACAGCCCGTAGGCCAGGATCGACAGCAGGATATGCGCGAGGATGCCCGGCTCTTCGTTGACCAGCGGCACCGTGCCGGGGGGCGCGAACTGGGCCAGCAGCGCGGTCACCGCGCCCAGCGGGAACAGCAGCACCAGCAGGTTTTCCACGGGTATGCGCAAGCAGGCCAGCAGGGTCAGGGCGATGACCGCCACGGCGATCAGGCTGGCGGCACTGAAGAAGTCCAGGCTCAGGCCCAGCGGGGTAATCAGCTGGAAGAACAGCGCACCGGCCTGGGCGAGTACCGCGAAGGCACCCAGCAGGGCAAGCAGGCGCTTGTCGGCCTTGCGGTTCTGGGCAAGGTAAGAGCCCTGGTAGATGGCCGCTGCTATATATAGGCCGGCGGCGATCAGGTTGGGGATGAGGCTGGGTGAGGAGAACATAAGTCCTGGTTGGCGAGCCTTAAAGAGACGGAGTTTGGCATAGATCGCGCTGGTCTAGGAAGACTGGCAGACTGCGGTGCGGCATTCGCGGGCGCGCCCGCTCCCACAGGGATCGCGCCGCTCTTCAGGATGGTGATGTTCCTGTGGGAGCAGGTTCACCCGCGAAGAGGCCGGCACAGCCACCGAATATCTACCCGGCCGCCAGCAAGGTGTGCGCCGCCGCCGCACTTCGCTATAATCGCCGCCTTGCTGTGCCCGGCGGGTATGCATTCCCCCCTGGGCGCCTGACAAACCTCGGCTTTTACTGGGCCTGAAAGGATCACCATGTTCGAAAACCTGACCGACCGCCTGTCACAGACGCTGCGCCATGTCACCGGCAAGGCCAAGCTGACCGAAGACAACATCAAGGACACGCTGCGCGAAGTGCGCATGGCCCTGCTCGAGGCCGACGTTGCCCTGCCGGTGGTCAAGGATTTCGTCAACAGCGTCAAGGACCGTGCAGTCGGCACCGAAGTGTCGCGCAGCCTGACCCCAGGCCAGGCGTTCGTGAAGATCGTCCAGGCCGAGCTGGAAAGCCTGATGGGCGCGGCCAACGAAGACCTCGCACTGAACGCCGCTCCGCCAGCCGTGGTGTTGATGGCCGGCCTGCAGGGTGCCGGTAAGACCACCACCGCCGGCAAGCTGGCGCGCTTCCTCAAGGAGCGCAAGAAAAAGAGCGTGATGGTGGTGTCCGCCGACGTCTACCGCCCGGCGGCGATCAAGCAGCTGGAAACCCTGGCCAACGACATCGGCGTCACCTTCTTCCCGTCCGACATCAGCCAGAAGCCGGTGGCCATCGCTGAAGCGGCCATCCGCGAAGCCAAGCTGAAGTTCATCGACGTGGTCATCGTCGACACCGCCGGCCGTCTGCACATCGACGCCGACATGATGGACGAGATCAAGGCGCTGCACGCCGCGGTCAAGCCGATCGAGACCCTGTTCGTGGTCGACGCCATGACCGGCCAGGACGCGGCCAACACCGCCAAGGCGTTTGGCGAGGCGCTGCCGCTGACCGGCGTGGTGCTGACCAAGGTCGACGGTGACGCCCGTGGCGGTGCCGCGCTGTCGGTGCGTGCCATCACCGGCAAGCCGATCAAGTTCATCGGTATGGGCGAGAAGACCGAAGCCCTCGAACCGTTCCACCCCGACCGCGTCGCCTCGCGCATCCTCGGCATGGGTGACGTGCTCAGCCTGATCGAGCAGGCCGAGCAGAACATCGACAAGGCCAAGGCCGACAAGCTGGCCAAGAAGCTGAAGAAGGGCAAGGGCTTCGATCTCGAAGACTTCCGTGACCAGCTGCAGCAGATGAAGAACATGGGCGGCCTCGGCGGCCTCATGGACAAGCTGCCGAGCATCGGCGGGGTCAACCTGTCGCAGATGGGCAACGCCCAGGGCGCCGCCGAGAAGCAGTTCAAGCAGATGGAAGCGATCATCAACTCCATGACCCCGGCCGAGCGCCGTGATCCGGAGCTGATCAGCGGCTCGCGCAAGCGCCGCATTGCCATCGGTTCCGGCACCCAGGTGCAGGACGTCGGCCGCCTGATCAAGCAGCACAAGCAAATGCAGAAGATGATGAAGAAATTCTCCGCCAAGGGCGGCATGGCCAAGATGATGCGCGGCCTTGGCGGGATGCTGCCGGGCGGCGGCATGCCGAAGCTGTAACCCCTATTCCGGGGGCCTGCCGTTTGTCCGGCAGGCGTCCAGAACCCCCGCCGTGGCGGGGCAATGGCCGCGGATTTCGCGGCTCAACCGGCAGATCTGGACGGCAGGGCAGGGCCTTGCCGAAAAAGTCATTTGCAAATGTCCGTGTATTCCCCGAGAATATGCGGCCTTTTGGGCACCCGTGTGCCTATTTGGCATTCAGATTTGCAGTACCAGCTGCTGTATCAACTGCAGCACCGACTATAGGAACGATGTTCACATGGTAACCATTCGTCTGGCCCGTGGCGGCTCGAAAAAGCGCCCATTCTACCACCTGACCGTGACCAACTCGCGTAACGCCCGTGACGGCCGTTTCGTTGAGCGCGTAGGTTTCTTCAACCCGATCGCTGCTGGCGCCGAAGTCAAGCTGTCGGTCAACCAAGAGCGCGTCAACTACTGGCTGAGCCAGGGTGCACAGCCGTCTGAGCGCGTTGCTCAGCTGCTGAAGGACGCTGCCAAGGCTGCTGCCTGAGTAGTATGAACGCGACGCCAGAAAAGGCTGACGACCTCATCGTCGTTGGCAAGATTTTTTCGGTTCACGGCGTTCGCGGCGAGGTGAAGGTGTATTCCTTTACCGATCCGATTGAAAACCTGTTGGATTATCCGCGCTGGACGCTTCGGCACGAAGGCAAGGTAAAGCAGGTCGAGCTGGTCAACGGTCGTGGCTCCCAGAAGGGCCTGGTCGTGAAGCTGAAAGGCCTCGATGATCGCGATGAAGCCCGTCTTCTGAGCGGTTACGAAATCTGCATTCCGCGGAGCCTTCTGCCCAACCTGGCTGCTGACGAGTACTACTGGTACCAGTTGGTCGGCCTGAAGGTCATCAACCAGGACGAACAACTGTTCGGCAAGGTCGATCACCTGTTGGAGACCGGTGCGAACGATGTAATGGTGGTCAAGCCCTGCGCAGGCAGCCTGGATGATCGCGAGCGTCTGTTGCCCTATACGGCGCAATGCGTGCTCGATATCGACCTGGAAGCAGGCGTGATGCGGGTTGAATGGGACGCGGACTTCTAAACGATGGGTAACCTTCGCGTAGACGTCATAACGTTGTTCCCCGAGATGTTCTCGGCCATCACGGAGTACGGCATTACCAGCCGCGCGGTGAAACAGGGGTTGCTTCAGGTGACTTGCTGGAACCCGCGGGACTACACCACAGATCGTCACCACACGGTGGATGATCGGCCGTTTGGCGGTGGTCCGGGCATGGTGATGAAAATCAAGCCTCTGGAAGACGCCCTGGTTAGCGCCAGGCAAGCGACCGGAGCAGCGGCGAAGGTGATCTACCTTTCGCCACAAGGCCGCAAGCTGACTCAGCAGGCGGTCAAAGGCCTGGCCGAACAGGAATCGTTGATCCTGATCGCCGGTCGTTATGAAGGCATCGACGAGCGCTTTATCGAGGCTCATGTCGATGAGGAGTGGTCGATTGGCGACTATGTGCTTTCCGGTGGCGAGCTGCCGGCCATGGTACTGATCGATGCGGTTACACGGCTGCTGCCCGGAGCTTTAGGGCATGTGGACTCGGCGGAAGAAGATTCCTTCACCGACGGTCTGCTCGATTGCCCGCACTACACCCGACCTGAGGTGTATGCGGATCAGCGTGTTCCCGACGTGTTGCTAAGTGGCAACCATGCACACATCCGGCGTTGGAGAATGAAGCAGTCCCTTGGTAGGACCTTCGAACGACGCGCCGATCTTCTGGAAAGTCGCTCGCTTTCTGGAGAAGAGAAGAAGCTGCTCGAGGAATATCTCCGCGAGCGGGACGATAGTTAAACGTATCGATGGTGGATCACGTATCCATCTTAGGAGCACAGCATGACCAACAAGATCATCCAGCAGCTCGAAGCCGAGCAGATGAGCAAGGAAATCCCGACCTTCGCACCAGGCGACACCGTTGTCGTTCAGGTTAAAGTGAAGGAAGGTGAGCGTTCCCGTCTGCAGGCGTTCGAAGGCGTCGTTATCGCCAAGCGTAACCGCGGTCTGAACAGCGCCTTCACCGTGCGCAAGATCTCCAGCGGCGTTGGCGTAGAGCGTACCTTCCAGACCTACAGCCCGCAAATCGACAGCCTGGCCGTGAAACGTCGTGGTGACGTGCGTAAAGCCAAGCTGTACTACCTGCGCGACCTGTCCGGCAAAGCCGCTCGCATCAAGGAAAAACTGTCCTGAGTGCAGTTTGCCCGGTGGCCGAGGCCGCCTAGCGAGAAAAAAGCAGCCTTCGGGCTGCTTTTTTGCGTTTTGACCCCCGAAGATGTGATTGCCATGACTACCCGAGAGCAGGAAATCCTGCGCCGCACCGAACTGTCGGTGACCCGCGTGACCAAGGCGGTGTTCCCCAACACCACCAACCACCACAACACCCTGTTCGGCGGCACCGCCCTGGCCTGGATGGACGAAGTGTCGTTCATTGCTGCCACGCGCTTCTGCCGCCTGCCACTGGTGACCGTGTCCACTGACCGCATCGACTTCAAGCACCCGATCCCGGCGGGCTCGATCGTGGAGTTGGTGGGGTCGGTCATCAAGGTGGGTAATACCAGCTTGCAGGTGCAGGTGGATGTGTTCGTCGAGAACATGTACCTGGATGGGCGCGAGCGAGCGATTCATGGGGTGTTCAGCTTCGTCGCCATCGACGAGGACAAGCGGCCGGTGCCGGTTTTGCCCCAGGCCTGATTTCTCCTGCGCTGGCCCTTTCGCGGCTAAAGCCGCTCCCACAGGGATCGCACATACCTCAAGGGCGGTGATATCTCTGTGGGAGCGGCTTTAGCCGCGAAGAGGCCAGTACAGACAACAATTATGCTGCTGTGAAACACTAAGCCACCTCCAACATCCAGCAGCCCCGAATGCCCGCCCTAGACCACCCCCTGATCGACCAGTTCCTCGACGCCCTGTGGCTTGAAAAGGGCCTGTCCGACAACACCCGCATGTCCTACCGCAGCGATCTGGCCCTGTTCAACGGTTGGCTGCAGGAACACGGCGTCAGCTTGCCCGATGCCGGCCGCGACCTGATTCTCGACCACCTGGCCTGGCGCCTCGACCAAGGCTACAAGCCGCGCTCCACGGCACGCTTCCTGTCCGGCCTGCGCGGTTTCTTCCGCTACCTGCTGCGGGAAAAACTGGTGGCCATCGACCCGACCCTGCAAGTCGACATGCCGCAACTGGGCAAGCCGTTGCCCAAGTCGTTGTCCGAAGCCGACGTCGAAGCCTTGCTGCAGGCCCCGGACCTGAGCGAAGCCATTGGCCAGCGTGACCGCGCCATGCTCGAAGTTCTCTACGCCTGCGGCCTGCGGGTCACCGAACTGGTCAGCTTGGCCCTCGACCAGGTCAACCTGCGCCAAGGCGTGCTGCGGGTGATGGGCAAGGGCAGCAAGGAGCGCCTGGTGCCCATGGGCGAAGAGGCGGTGCTTTGGTTGCAGCGCTACCTGCGCGATGGCCGCGCCGAACTGCTCAATGGCCGCCCCAGCGATGTCTTGTTCCCCAGCCAGCGTGGCGATCAGATGACCCGCCAGACCTTCTGGCATCGCATCAAGCACCATGCCCGGGTCGCCGGTATCGACAAACCGCTGTCGCCGCATACCCTGCGCCATGCCTTCGCTACTCATCTGCTCAACCATGGTGCCGACCTGCGCGTGGTGCAGATGCTGCTGGGCCACAGTGACCTTTCGACCACGCAGATCTACACCCATGTCGCCAAGGCCCGCCTGCAGCAATTGCATGCCCAGCACCACCCGCGTGGATGAATGTTTTTCATGTTCCGCCGACCGGTCCTTGCAAGGCCCTTCACTGGCGGTGTGATGTGGTAGGCTTGAGCGGTTTGCACCAAGGGCCGCACGGTCACCGCGTATTTTTCGCAGGTGGCGCCCTCCGGCCCCTGTCCGCCTTCAGGAGTTCCCATGCGCGTGACCCAGTTTTTCGCCGCCGCCGCGTTGGCGCTGGCCAGTACCTTTGCCGCTGCCGCGGCAACCGATAGCAATGCTGCTGCCGAGCAGGCCATCCGTAAGTCATTGCAGAACCTCGAGCTGGAAGTGCCCGTCGAAAGCGTGGCCAGCAGCCCGGTCAGCGGCCTCTATGAAGTCAAGCTGCAGGGCGGCCGCGTGCTGTATGCCAGCGGCGACGGCCAGTTCGTGATGCAGGGCTACCTGTTCCAGATCCAGGACGGCAAGCCGGTCAACCTCACCGAGAAGACCGAGCGCCTGGGCATTGCCAAGCTCATCAACGGCATTCCAGCCGCCGAGATGGTGGTTTATCCTGCCAAAGGCGAGACCAAGTCGCACATCACCGTGTTCACCGACACCACCTGCCCGTACTGCCACAAGCTGCACGCCGAGGTGCCCGAGCTCAACCGCCGCGGTATCGAAGTGCGCTATGTCGCCTTCCCGCGTCAGGGCCTCGGTTCGTCGGGTGACCAGCAGTTGCAGGCCGTCTGGTGTTCCAGCGACCGCCGTGCGGCGATGGACAAGATGGTCGAGGGTGAGGAAATCAAGGCCGCCAAGTGCGCCAACCCGGTCAGCAAGCAGTTCCAGCTGGGCCAGTCGATCGGCGTCAACGGCACGCCGGCGATCGTCCTTGAAAGCGGCCAGGTCATTCCGGGCTACCAGCCGGCACCGCAGGTCGCCAAGCTGGCATTGGCCAAGTAATCCAATTCAGTACGCCGTCGTCATGGGGTGACGGCATGTTTCACGGTCGGCATAGGTGCCGGCCGTTCAATGGGGAGTTCACAGTGAAACCGGTCAAAGTAGGCATCTGTGGGTTGGGGACCGTCGGTGGCGGAACCTTCAATGTACTTCAGCGCAACGCCGAGGAGATCGCCCGCCGTGCCGGGCGCGGTATTGAAGTGGCACAGATTGCCATGCGCTCGCAGAACCCGAACTGCCAGATTACCGGTACCCCCATTACCGCTGATGTGTTCGAAGTTGCGAGCAACCCGGAGATCGACATTGTCATCGAGCTGATCGGTGGCTACACCGTGGCCCGCGAACTGGTGCTCAAGGCCATCGAAAACGGCAAGCACGTGGTCACCGCCAACAAGGCGCTGATTGCCGTGCACGGCAACGAAATCTTCGCCAAGGCCCGCGAGAAGGGCGTGATCGTCGCCTTCGAAGCGGCCGTGGCCGGTGGCATCCCGGTGATCAAGGCCATCCGCGAAGGCCTGTCGGCCAACCACATCAACTGGCTGGCCGGCATCATCAACGGCACCGGCAACTTCATCCTCACCGAAATGCGTGAGAAGGGCCGCGCCTTCCCGGACGTGCTGGCCGAAGCCCAGGCGCTGGGTTACGCCGAAGCCGACCCGACCTTCGACGTTGAAGGCATCGATGCCGCGCACAAGTTGACCATCCTGGCCTCGATCGCTTTCGGCATCCCGCTGCAATTCGACAAGGCCTACACCGAAGGCATCACCCAGCTGACCACTGCTGACGTGAACTATGCCGAGGCCCTGGGCTACCGCATCAAGCACCTGGGTGTGGCCCGCCGCACTGCCGAAGGTATCGAGCTGCGCGTACACCCGACGCTGATCCCGGCCGACCGCCTGATCGCCAACGTCAACGGCGTGATGAACGCCGTCATGGTCAACGGCGACGCTGCCGGCTCCACCCTGTACTACGGCGCCGGTGCCGGCATGGAGCCTACCGCTTCGTCGGTGGTCGGTGATCTGGTGGATGTGGTCCGTGCCATGACCTCCGACCCGGAAAACCGCGTGCCGCACCTGGCCTTCCAGCCGGATTCGCTGTCGGCCCACCCGATCCTGCCGATCGAAGCCTGCGAAAGTGCCTACTACCTGCGCATCCAGGCCAAGGATCACCCTGGCGTACTGGCCCAGGTGGCCAGCATCCTCTCGGAGCGTGGCATCAACATCGAGTCGATCATGCAGAAGGAAGCCGAGGAACAGGACGGCCTGGTGCCGATGATCCTGCTGACCCATCGCGTGGTCGAGCAGCGCATCAACGACGCCATCGTCGCCCTGGAAGCCCTGCAGGACGTCATCGGCAAGGTCGTGCGCATTCGCGTCGAGCAGCTCAACTAACAATAGTGCCGTGGGGCCGCCAGCGCGGCCCCGGCCCCAGTATCGAAGGTTTGCACCCATGCGCTATATCAGTACCCGCGGCCAGGCTCCGGCCCTCAATTTCGAAGACGTCCTGCTGGCTGGCCTGGCCAGCGACGGCGGCCTGTACGTCCCGGAAAACCTGCCACGCTTCACCCAGGAAGAAATCGCCTCGTGGGCTGGCCTGCCGTACCACGAACTTGCTTTCCGGGTGATGCGCCCGTTCGTCGAAGGCAGCATCGCCGACGCCGACTTCAAGAAGATCCTCGAGGAAACCTACGGCGAGTTCGCCCACGCCGCGGTTGCCCCGCTGCGTCAATTGAACAGCAACGAGTGGGTGCTGGAGCTGTTCCACGGCCCGACCCTGGCGTTCAAGGACTTCGCCCTGCAACTGCTCGGCCGCCTGCTGGACCACGTGCTGGCCAAGCGCAACGAGCGCGTGGTGATCATCGGCGCCACCAGCGGTGACACCGGTTCCGCCGCCATCGAAGGCTGCCGCCGTTGCGACAACGTCGACATCTTCATCCTGCACCCGCACCAGCGCGTGTCGGAAGTGCAGCGCCGGCAGATGACCACCATCTTCGGCGACAACATCCACAACATCGCCATCGAAGGCAACTTCGACGACTGCCAGGAAATGGTCAAGGCCAGCTTCGCCGACCAGTCGTTCCTCAAGGGCACCCGCCTGGTTGCGGTCAACTCGATCAACTGGGCGCGGATCATGGCCCAGATCGTCTACTACTTCCACGCTGCCCTGCAGCTGGGTGGCCCGGCGCGTTCCGTGGCGTTCTCGGTGCCGACCGGCAACTTCGGCGACATCTTCGCCGGCTACCTGGCACGTAACATGGGCCTGCCGGTCAGCCAGCTGATCGTCGCCACCAACCGCAACGACATCCTGCACCGCTTCATGAGCGGCAACCAGTACGTCAAGGAAACCCTGCACGCGACCCTGTCGCCGTCGATGGACATCATGGTCTCGTCCAACTTCGAGCGCCTGCTGTTCGACCTGCACGGCCGCAACGGCGGCGCCATTGCCGAGCTGATGGCCAACTTCAAGCAAGGTGGCGGCTTCAGCGTCGAGCAAGACCGCTGGACCGAGGCGCGCAAGCTGTTCGACTCGCTGGCAGTGAGCGACGAGCAGACCTGCGAAACCATCGCCGAAGTGTTCGCCGCTACCGGCGAAGTGCTCGACCCGCACACCGCTATCGGCGTCAAGGCCGCCCGCGAGTGCCGCCGCAGCCTGGACACGCCGATGGTGGTGCTGGGCACCGCGCACCCGGTCAAGTTCCCGGAAGCGGTGGAGAAGGCCGGTGTTGGCAAGGCGCTGGAGCTGCCAGCGCACCTCAGCGACCTGTTCAGCCGTGAAGAGCGTTGCACGGTGCTGGCCAATGACCTGAAGGCCGTGCAGGGCTTTGTCAGCCAGCATGGTAACCGCGGCAAGCCTTTGTAAGCATCGGGGCCGCACTGCGGCCCATCGCCGGCAAGCCAGCTCCCACCCCGACCGCATAGACCCAAGGTCATGTGCAATCCCTGTGGGAGCTGGCTTGCCGGCGATGGGCTGCGGAGCAGCCCTAATTATCCGAATTTTCCCACTGCTCCATCAGAAGCATCCTATTCAGGCCGCCCAGCGCAACGCCTAAATTAGCCGGTCCTCCCATCAGGAGCGGCTCATGCACCAGCCCTACGTGTTGATCCACCAGGCTCGCCCATCCCATCAGATCCTCCTGCACCAGGCCCTCAACGCTCAGGGCATGTTCCATGTGCGCATCAGCGAAACCAGTGCAGACCTCGACGCCTGCCTGAACGCCGATCACCGCCCCGATCTGCTGATCCTTGACCACGCCATGCCGACCCGGGCCGGCCTTGCCTTGCTCGAACAGCAGCACCGAACTCGTGCTTTGCTGTTCGTCGGCCAGGCTACCCCCAAGCGCCGCAACCTCGCCCAAGAGGCCAGAAACCGGGGCCTGTGGGTGCTCGCCGAACTGCCCTGGCCACTGTCGATGCCATGCCTGCAGCGCGCTCTGCAGGCACTGCAGGTGCGCCCGTGGCGGCGTATTCAAACTGTCACGTCCGCCCCGCATGCTCACTGAAGCAGCCGCGGTGTAACGAACTTTCCGCTGCGTCTGTTGGTCAGTTCCTCTATATCCCACCACGCAGCGAGTGATCCGGATGGAAAGAATCTGCAGACTGCTCAACGAAGCCCTGACCCCCTATCAGACCCACCTCGGCATAGCCGATGCCCAGGGTAATCGCCAACTGACCGTTCATGACCGCCTCGCCGGCATCACCTTGCGGCGCACGGTGAGCGAACGCCAGTTGCAGGAACAACGCCTGTTGGTCGACCTGGTGGATGGCCTTCACCGTGACCTCCAGATCGCTGAAGGGCGTTTGCAGCCCTGTGTGATCGCGGCATTGCAGCAGCGTCAGCAACCCCATGGAACCTTTGCCTGAGTGGTTTATCAGACACTGTAGGGGCAGCCGGGCCAGTGCTTTGCTCCGGCGCTGGCAAGGCTGTCACGGGAAGCCCCCAAGGGCTTTCGCTTGGCCCCGGGCGTGTTTCCCCAGCGCCCGGGGTTTCTTTTCTTGGGGGGCAGGCACATGTCCTTGTAGGAGCGGCCTTGTGTCGCGATGGGCCGCAAAGCGGCCCCGGCAATCTTTGCGGCGAAGCTGAAAATGTGGGGCCGCTACGCGCCCCATCGCGACACAAGGCCGCTCCTACAGGGGCCGATCGGGCAGCTAGTGGTCTTCGAAGAAGCGCTTGCTCTCTTCCAGGTAGTCTTCCTGCAACGCCGGGTCCAGCCAGCGTGCATACAACCCTGGCAACACATCCCGACGCAGGGCAGGCAGCAGCTGGTCGATGTGCGCAATGGCTTCACGCCCCAGCTCGCTGTTTGAACAGCCCACATGCAGAAACTGGTAGCGGTTTACCCCTTTCACAGGGTGAAACTGGTAGTCAGCCAGCGCCCCGCCTTGCAGGTCGACCAGGTAGCGCACCTCGGGCCAGTAGCCGAGCACCATGCGCAGGCGCCCGAGCTGTTGCATCTGCAGCAGGTTGGCGGTGGCGTCGTTGCCGTAGTGGCGGCTGAACGCGGTGTCGGGCAACTGGCGCAGGATGGCGTCGATCTGTGTGCCATAGCTGCGCTCGGCGACAACACCCAGCTTCAGTGGGGTCTTGCTCAGCAGGTTGAGCAGGTCTACCTCCTGGCCGTCGAGGTAAGGCGCCACCAGCGCCTCGCTGTCCTTGCGCAGCACCAGGCCGCCACTGAGCACGCCCAGGGAAGGCACGGAAAACCTCACATATTCGGCGCGTTCCGGCGTCCACAGCAGGGTCGGGTCGCAGGTGAAGCTTTTCGGGTCCTGCAGCATCTGGATGCCGCGGGCGCGGTTGACCCGCAGGATGCTGTGGTCGTACTCGGGCATCTGCCTGATCAGCAGGGGCAACAGCTGGTCGATCACCCCTTGGCCTTTCTCCGGCCCTTCCAGAATGGTGAACGGCGGCAGGTCGCGCACCAGCCAGAAGATGCGCTCCTTGGCACTGGCAGGCTGCAACAGCAATGCGGGCAGCAGCCCGCACAGCAGGACCAGGTGACGTAGGCAACGGGCAGCGCGCATGGACCAGGGCCGCGCCAGGGTCAGACCGTGCCTGCTTCGCGCAGGCTGGCGATGGCCGCCGCGTCGTAGCCCAGGTTGCCGAGCAGTGCCTCGGTGTGTTCGCCCAGCGCCGGGCCTACCCACTCGGTGGAGCCGGGGGTGTCCGACAGCTTGGGCACGATGCCCGGCATGCGGAATGGCTTGCCGTCCGGCAGCTTGGCCTGCAGGAACATTTCGCGTGCCAGGTACTGCGGGTCGTTGAACATGTCCTCGGCCGAATAGATGCGGCTGGCCGGCACTTCGGCGGTGTTCAGCACCTGTATCAGTTGCTCCAGCGGCAGGCTGTTTGCCCAGCGGTCGATTACCCCGTACAGCTCGTCACGGCGCAGGTCGCGGCCATCGTTGGTGGCCAGGGTCGGGTCGTCGGCCAGGTCGATGCGGCCAATGGCTTGCATGAAGCGCTTGAAGATCGCATCGCCGTTGGCGCCGATCTGCACATGCTTGCCGTCGGCGCTGGTGTGAATGGAGGAGGGCGTGATGCCTGGCATGATGTTGCCAGTGCGTTCGCGGATAAAGCCGAACACATCGAACTCCGGGACCATGCTTTCCATCATGGCGAAGATCGCTTCGTACAGGGCTACGTCCACCACCTGGCCCTGGCCGCCGTTGACTTCCCGGTGTCGCAGCGCCATAAGTGCGCCGATCACCCCCCACAAGGCAGCAATCGAGTCACCGATGGAAATGCCCGTGCGCACCGGTGGGCGGTCGTCGAAGCCGGTGATGTAGCGCAGGCCGCCCATCGACTCGCCCACGGCGCCGAAGCCCGGCTGGTCCTTCATCGGCCCGGTCTGGCCGAAGCCCGACAGGCGCACCATTACCAGGCGCGGGTTGAGCGCGTGCAGCACGTCCCAGCCCAGGCCGAGTTTTTCCAGCACGCCCGGGCGGAAGTTCTCGATCAGGATGTCGGCGTTGGCCAGCAGGCGTTTCAGAATCTCGCGCCCCTCTGGGTGCTTGAGGTTGAGGGTGAGCGACTGCTTGTTGCGGGCCTGCACGAACCACCACAGCGAGGTGCCCTCGTACAGCTTGCGCCATTTGCGCAACGGGTCGCCGCCATCGGGCGATTCGACCTTGATCACCTCGGCGCCGAATTCGGCACAGATACGCGAGGCGAACGGGCCAGCGATGAGGGTGCCGAGTTCGACAACCTTGAGACCGGCGAGGGGTTTGCTGGGCGTAGTCATGGGGCATCCGTGGCAGCTGGGCAGATGCGTGGTTTTATCATAGGTCCGAAGCGGCAGATACTGCTGCGGGGCAACGAAGGGCAGTATCGGTTAGACTGTGTCACTTTTTCTCTGCGCAAGAAGCCCGTCGACCATGGCCCAGCCGTCCACCACCTACAAATTCGAACTGAACCTGACCGACCTCGACCGCGGCGTGTACGAAAACGTCCGTCAGACCATTGCCCGCCACCCTTCGGAAACCGAAGAACGCATGGCCGTACGCCTGCTGGCCTACGCCCTCTGGTACAACGAAAACCTGTCGTTCGGCCGTGGCCTGTCCGACGTGGACGAGGCGGCGCTGTGGGAAAAGAGCCTGGACGATCGCATCCTGCACTGGATCGAGGTAGGCCAGCCGGACGCCGACCGACTGACCTGGTGCTCGCGCCGCACCGAGCGTACCAGCCTGCTGGCCTACGGCAGCCTGCGCGTATGGCAGAACAAGGTGGTAGACGCGGTCAAGGGGCTGAAGAACCTGAGCATCGCCGCTGTGCCGCAGGAGGTGCTGGAAACCCTCGCCACCGACATGCCCCGCACCATCAAGTGGGACGTGATGATCAGTGAAGGCACGTTGTTCGTCACCGACGACCGTGGCCAGCACGAAGTGCAGCTGGAGTGGCTGCTTGGTGAGCGTGGCTGAAGCCCCTCATGCGTATCGAACCTCGCCCGCTGCCGCCCACCCTGCCATTCCTGGGTAACCTGCCACCCTTGCTGACCCGCCTGTACGCCGCGCGCGGCGTGCAGAGCGAGGCCGAGCTGGACAAAAGCCTCGCGCGCCTGCTGCCGTACCAGCAGCTCAAGGGCATCGAGGCCGGCGTGGATCTGCTGGTCGAGGCTATCGACCAGCGCCAGCGCATCCTCATCGTCGGCGACTTCGATGCCGACGGCGCCACTGCCAGTACTGTCGGCGTGCTGGGCCTGCGCCTGCTGGGCGCGGCCCATGTCGACTACCTTGTGCCCAACCGCTTCGAATACGGTTACGGCCTGACCCCGGAAATCGTCGAGGTGGCGCTGCAACGCCAGCCGCAGCTGCTGATCACCGTGGACAATGGGATTTCCAGCGTCGACGGTGTGGCAGCCGCCAAAGCCGCCGGGCTCAAGGTGCTGGTCACCGACCACCACCTGCCGGGCGCGGAGTTGCCCGACGCCGACGCCATCATCAACCCCAACCAGCCGGGCTGTAGTTTCCCGAGCAAGGCGCTGGCTGGGGTAGGGGTGATCTTCTACGTGCTGATGGCCCTGCGTGCGCGTCTGCGCAGCCTGGGCCGCTATGAAACGCAGCCGCAGCCGAACATCGGCGAATTGCTCGACCTGGTGGCCCTGGGCAGCGTCGCGGACGTGGTGCCATTGGATGCCAACAACCGCATCCTGGTGCACCAGGGCCTCGAGCGCATTCGCGCCGGCCGCGCCCGGCCGGGGCTCAAGGCCATTCTTGAAGTGGCCCGTCGCGATCACCGGCGCATCACCTCGACCGACCTTGGCTTCATCCTGGGCCCGCGGCTGAACGCTGCCGGGCGCCTGGACGACATGAGCCTGGGCATCGAATGCCTGCTGTGTGAAGACGCGGCCCTGGCCCAGGACATGGCCCAGCAGCTGGATGACCTGAACCAGGACCGCAAGTCCATCGAACAGGGCATGCAGCGCGAGGCCCTGGCCCAGCTCAAGGACCTGCCTGTCGAGTCGATGCCATATGGCCTGTGCCTGTTCGATGCCGACTGGCACCAGGGGGTTATCGGTATTCTGGCTTCGCGCCTGAAGGAGCGTTACCACCGGCCGACCATCGCTTTCGCCGACGCTGGCGAGGGTATGCTCAAAGGGTCGGCGCGTTCGGTGCCGGGGTTCCATATTCGCGATGCGCTGGATGCCGTGGCGGCGCGCCACCCGCAACTGATCAGCAAGTTCGGCGGCCACGCGATGGCGGCGGGGTTGTCGTTGCCTGAGGCCAATTTTCCGGCATTTGCCGCGGCGTTCGATGAAGAAGTACGACGCCAGCTACGCGAAGAGGACCTGACCGGTCGGCTGTTGTCCGACGGCAGCCTGGCGGTGGAGGAGTTCCACCTCGACCTGGCCAAGGCCCTGCGCCATGCCGGGCCCTGGGGGCAGCACTTCCCCGAGCCGCTGTTCCATGGCGTGTTCCAGCTGGTGGAGCAGCGCGTGGTGGGCGAGCGGCACCTGAAGGTGGTGCTCAAGAGCGAGTGCGGCTCGGTGCGGCTGGACGGCATTGCCTTTGGCATTGACCGCGAAGTGTGGCCGAACCCGACGGTGCGTTGGGTCGAGTTGGCGTACAAGCTGGATGTGAACGAGTTTCGTGGTAATGAAAGTGTGCAGTTGATGATTGCCCACATGGAGCCGCGCTGACTGCAAGTACTGCGGCTTCCGCAACTCTGTAGGTATGGCACAAGGCCTTGATGCCAGGTGAAGATCCCTGTGGGAGCGGGCATGCCCGCGAACACCGGCGAAGCCGGTGCCATCCACCGAGTCGCCTTCTTCGCGGGCACGCCCGCTCCCACAGGGCCTGCGGCGGGCTTGAGACTTACGCTGTACCTGTAGGAGCGGGCATGCCCGCGAACACCGGCAGAGCCGGTGCCAGCCACCGAGTCGCTTGCTTCGCGGGCACGCCCGCTCCCACAATGCTCTGCGGCGGGCTTGCGAATGTGCTCTAGGTACGATCGATGATCACACCAAACTCAGCGCGCCATACCTAACTCGGCATCATCCATCAGTGCCTTGGCCATTGCACTGAGATAGTGCGCAGCCCAGATCATCATGGGTTTCTCATCCATCAGCCCGACGATGGTCAACTCCCGCACATAGCCCATCAATTCCGAAGCCTGATCACGGGCGTCTCGGCACGGAATGCCCGCTTCGATGCGAAATAATGGGTGGGTCTGGTTTTCACCCTGAAAGAAAGTGGTCTTGCCGACGGTGAACTGGGTGTCTTCTGTGTTCATTGATCCCTCTCCTGATCATTCTGAGCGTTTTGTCGAAGGAGAAGAAATGAGGGGGATCAGGGACTGTCATTTTCATATCAATCACTCGTATGGTTGCTGATTGACCGCCTCTCCGATTCCACACGAAGGGTGGCAGTTGTACGCGGTGTGGAATCCAGGCTACGAGTAAACCCGGTAGGCTTTGCGGCCTTCCGCGCACAACTGCCATGACGACAGCTACTCGGTAATTGATCGGGATTCCACCCCCGGCCGCTGAATGCCAGCGACCAGCAAAGGCTAGAGAGTCAGGATTCCAGTAACAATCAGACGCGAGTCGACAGGACTTGTAGGTTATTTCTTCAACCTAGGCTTCACCATATCTGGGCCGTAAGGGATATCTGAAACTCTGATCAGACATGGGGCTGGTAACGCAGAGCCGTTCAACCTCTACCAAATCCCATGGAACCTCCCCCCCAACCATTCTGGTCTAGTCTGAAGTTATGACCGGACCTGGGCCAGGGACGTGCAATTGAGTGTCCGGGCCGGATCACCATTGGAGTCCTTGGGAGGTGCCCTCATGAGCCTGCTGCTCGAGCCTTACACCCTGCGTCAGCTGACCCTGCCCAACCGAATCGCCGTTTCGCCGATGTGCCAGTATTCCGCCGTCGATGGCCTGGCCAACGATTGGCACCTTGTCCATTTAGGCAGCCGCGCCGTGGGCGGCGCTGGCCTGGTAATCACTGAAGCCGTGGCGGTGACCGCCGATGGCCGCATCACCGCTGAAGACCTCGGCCTGTGGGACGACGCTCAGATCGCCCCGCTGCAACGCATCACCCGTTTCATCACCGCCCAGGGGAGCGTGCCCGGCATCCAGCTGGCTCACGCCGGGCGCAAGGCCAGCACCTATCGCCCATGGCTGGGCAAGCAAGGCAGCGTCAAGCTCGAGGAGGGCGGCTGGCAGCCGGTGGGCCCGTCGAAAATCGCCTTCGACCCGCAACACACGACGCCGCACGAGTTGAACCACAATGAGATTCAGGGTGTGATCGACGCCTTCGTCGCCTCGACCGAGCGCGCCCTGAAGGCCGGTTTCAAAGTGGTCGAGATCCACGCTGCCCATGGCTACCTGTTGCACCAGTTCCTGTCGCCGCTGAGCAACCAGCGTCGCGACGAGTACGGCAGTTGCTTCGAAAACCGTATCCGCCTGACCCTGGAGGTGGTCGAGGCCGTGCGCAAGGTCTGGCCTGCCGAGTTACCGCTGTTCGTGCGGGTATCGGCGACCGACTGGGTCGAGGACGGCTGGAACCCGGATGAAACCGTCGAACTGGCCCGCCGCCTGCGTGGTTTGGGCGTCGACCTGATCGACGTGTCCTCCGGCGGCACCTCGGTCAACGCCGAAATCCCCACCGGCCCGGGCTACCAGACGCGCTTCGCCGAGCGTGTGCGCAAGGAATCGGAAATCGCCACCGGCACCGTGGGCATGATCACCGAACCGGCCCAGGCCGAGCACATTCTGCGCACCGGCCAGGCCGACATCATCTTCCTCGCCCGCGAACTGCTGCGCGACCCGTACTGGCCGCTGCATGCCGACGACGACCTGGGCGGCAACAAAGCTACCTGGCCAGCGCAATACCAGCGCGCCACCAGCCGGGCCAACCCGATTCACGAGTCGGACCTGCGGGACTAGGTTCTACCTGCACTGGCCTCTTCGCGGGCTTGCCCGCTCCCACAGGTACATCACAAACCTCAAGGGCTGTGATGTACCTGTGGGAGCGGGCAAGCCCGCGAAGAGGCCAGTAGATTCAACCCTGGACTAGTGCTTGATCATCACATGCCGCACACAGGTGTAGTCCTCCAGCCCATACATCGACATGTCCTTGCCATACCCCGAATGCTTCTGCCCGCCATGGGGCATTTCGCTGACCAGCATGAAGTGGGTGTTCACCCATGTGCAGCCATACTGCAGGCGCGCCGCCAGGCGGTGGGCGCGGCCGGTGTCGCGGGTCCATACCGATGAGGCGAGGCCGTAGTTGGAGTCGTTGGCCCATTCCAGCGCCTGCGCTTCGTCGTTGAAGCGGGTCACCGACACTACCGGACCGAACACTTCGTTGCGCACGATTTCGTCGTCCTGCAGGGCGTCAGCCAGCACGGTCGGTTCGAAGAAGAAACCGTCGCCATCAATCGCCTTGCCACCGGTTACCAGGCGAATGTGCGGCTGGGCGATGGCCCGTTGCACCAGCCCTGCGACCTTGTCGCGGTGCTGGGCACTGATCAGTGGCCCCAGTTCGGTGTCCTCGGCTTCCTGCAGGCCCGGCTTGAGGCTGGCCACTGCGGCCCCCAGGCGTTCGACGAAGCGCTCGTAGATGCCATCCTGCACGTACAGCCGACAGGCGGCGGTGCAGTCCTGGCCGGCGTTGTAGAAACCGAAGGTACGGATGCCGTCGATGGCGGCATCGATGTCGGCATCGTCGAACACCAGCACCGGGGCCTTGCCGCCCAGTTCCATGTGCATGCGTTTCACGCTGTCGGCGGTGGCGCTGATGATGTGAGCGCCGGTGGGGATCGAGCCGGTCAGCGACACCATGCGCACCTTGGGGTGGTTGACCAGCGGGTTGCCGACCGTCTGGCCACGGCCGAAGAGGATGTTCAGCACCCCCGGTGGCAGCAGGTCCTGGGCCAGTTCGCCGAGGCGCAGGGCGGTCAGCGGGGTCAGCTCGGAGGGCTTGATCACCACCGTGTTGCCGGCAGCCAGGGCCGGGGCGATCTTCCACGCCAGCATCATCAACGGGTAGTTCCACGGCGCGATCGAGGCCACCACGCCCAGCGGGTCGCGGCGGATCATCGACGTATGGCCCGGCAGGTACTCGCCGGCTGCCGAGCCGCCCAGGCAGCGCGCCGCACCGGCGAAGTAGCGGAACACGTCGGCAATTGCCGGGATCTCGTCATTCAGCGCAGCGCTCAGCGGCTTGCCGCAGTTCTGCGATTCCAGTCGGGCCAGTTCGTCGCCATGGGCTTCGATAGCGTCGGCCAGTGCCAGCAAGGCTTGCGAGCGTTCCTTGGGGCTGGTTTGCGACCAGCTGTCGAAGGCCTGGTCGGCGGCGCGCACGGAGCTGTCCACCTGGGCCTCGCTGGCTTCGTTGATCTGCGCCAGGGCACTGCCCAGCGCCGGATTGAGCACGGTCCAGGCCGGGCCTTCGCCAGCGACCAGTTGGCCATTGATCAGCATCTGCGTTTGCATCGGGGACTCCTCCAGGGTCATTTGCCGCTGCCCGCGACGCTTTCGCCGCCACGGGTCAGGTAATAGGCGCCAAGTATCGGCAGCATGGTCACCAGCATCACCAGCATGGCGACCACGTTGGTCACCGGCACGTCGCGCGGGCGGCTGAGCTGGTTGAGCAGCCAGATCGGCAGGGTGCGTTCGTGGCCGGCAGTGAAGGTGGTGACGATGATTTCGTCGAACGACAGGGCAAAGGCCAGCATGCCACCGGCCAGCAGCGCCGAACCGAGGTTGGGCAGGATGATGTAGCGGAAGGTTTGCCAACCGTCGGCACCGAGGTCCATCGAAGCTTCGATCAGGCTCTGCGAAGTGCGTCGCAGGCGGGCGATCACGTTGTTGTAGACGATAACCACACAGAACGTGGCGTGGCCGACCACGATGGTGAACACGCCGGGCTCGATCCCCAGGCTCTTGAACGCCGAGAGCAGGGCGATGCCAGTAATGATGCCAGGCAGGGCAATGGGCAGGATCAGCATCAGCGAAATGCTCTCCTTGCCGAAAAAGCTGCGCCGGTACAGCGCCGCCGATGCCAGCGTGCCGAGCACCAGGGCGATCAGCGTGGCCAGGCAGGCCACTTGCAGTGACAGCTTGATCGCTTCCAGCACATCGGGCCGGGCGAAGGCCACGGCGAACCACTTCAGGGTAAAGCCCTTGGGCGGGAAGCTGAACGCCGCGTCTTCGGTGTTGAAGGCATACAGGAAGATGATCAGGATCGGGAAGTGCAGGAACAGTAACCCGCCCCAGGCCGCCAGGCGCAGCCCGGTCGAGGCTTTTTCAGAGTGCATCGAAGGCCCCCAGTCGCTTGACGATGGACAGGTACACCGCGATCAGCACGATCGGCACCAGGGTGAACGCGGCGGCCATCGGCATGTTGCCGATCGCCCCTTGCTGGGCATAGACCATGCTGCCGATGAAATAGCCGGGCGGGCCGATCAGCTGCGGCACGATGAAGTCGCCCAGGGTCAGCGAGAAGGTGAAGATTGAACCGGCGGCAATGCCCGGGATCGACAGCGGCAGGATCACCTGCACGAAGGTCTGGCCGGGCCTGGCGCCCAAGTCTGCCGAAGCTTGCAGCAGCGACGGCGGCAAGCGTTCCAGCGAGGCCTGGATCGGCAGGATCATGAACGGCAGCCAGATGTACACGAACACCATGAAGCGCCCCAGGTGCGAAGTCGACAGCGTGCTGCCGCCCACGCCCGGTACCGCCAGCACCATTTGCAGCAGGGCATCCAGGTGCAGTTGCTGGGTGAACCACTGGGCCACGCCGCCCTTGGCCAGCAGCAGGGTCCAGGCGTAGGTCTTGACGATGTAGCTGGCCCACATCGGCATCATCACTGCGATGTAGAAAAATGCCTTGGTCTTGCCGCTGGTGTAGCGCGCCATGTAGTAGGCGATGGGGAAGGCCAGCACCGCGCTGGCCAGCGACACCGCCAGCGCCATTCCCAGGGTGCGCAGGATGATGTCGAAGTTCGACGGGTTGAACAGCGCGGCGAAATTGCCCAGGGTCAGGTTCGGGGTCACCGCCATGGTGAAGTCGTCGAAGGTATAGAAGCCTTGCCACAGCAGGTTCAGCAGCGAGCCCAGGTAGATCGCGCCGAACCAGGTCAGCGGTGGGATCAGCAGCAGGGCCAGGTACAGGTTGGGGCGCCGGTACAGCAGGTTGGACAGGCCGCGCAGCGTGCTCATGTCAGCGGCCCTCCGTTTCCTGCAGCACCGTCATGGCTTCGCGGGGCCAGTGCGCCTGTACTCGTTGCCCGGGTTGCCAGGCCTGTGCCTGCGCCTGCCAGCGGTCGTTGGCCTGGCTCACCGCCAGCAACTGGCCGCTGTCCAGTTGCAGCTCGTAGCGGGTGGCACTGCCCTGGTACTGGATATCGCGCAGCTGGCCGCTGACCTGGACGTGCTGGCCGGCTGTGGCCGGGGCGCCGAGGCGGATGTGTTCGGGGCGGATGGAGAAGGGCGCCGGGCTGCCATTGAGCAACGTGGCCAGTTCGCCGCGCACAACGTTGGAGGTGCCGACGAACTCGGCGACGAAGGTGGTGGCCGGCTGCATGTACAGGTTGCGCGGGGTGTCGACCTGCTCGATACGGCCGCGGTTGAACACTGCGACGCGATCGGACATCGACAGCGCCTCGGTCTGGTCGTGGGTGACGAAGATGAAGGTGATGCCCAGCTGGCGCTGCAGCTTTTTCAGCTCGCCCTGCATCTGTTCGCGCAACTTCAGGTCCAGCGCGCCAAGCGGCTCGTCCAGCAGCAGTACCCGTGGCCGATTGACCAGCGCGCGGGCCAGGGCCACGCGTTGGCGTTGGCCCCCGGACAACTGCGCCGGTTTGCGCGCGCCGTAGCCGGCCAGGGCCACCATCGCCAGGGCTTCTTCGGCGCGGCTGTGGCGTTCGGCCTTGGCCACGCCTTTTACCTTCAGGCCGTAGGCGATGTTGTCCAGTACGTTCATGTGCGGGAACAGGGCGTAGTCCTGGAATACGGTGTTGACGTCGCGCTGGTAGGGCGGTACGCCCGCAGCCTCGACACCGTGGATGCGGATCGAACCGCTGGTGGGTTGCTCGAAGCCTGCGATCAGGCGCAGGCAGGTGGTCTTGCCCGAGCCAGAGGGGCCGAGCATGGAGAAGAATTCGCCATCGATGATGTCGATGCTGACCTGGTCGACGGCCTTGACCTCGCCGAAGGTGCGGGAAACCTGGGTGAACTGGACGGCTAGGGGCATAGGCGGTACTCGGTTGTTCTTGTATTGCCTGTACCGGCCCTATCGCCGGCAAGCCAGCTCCCACAAGTACTGTGCAGGCCTCATGGCCTATGCGCGCCCTGTGGGAGCCGGCTTGCCGGCGATAGGGCCGGTACAGGTGAAGAAACCCTCAGCGCCCACCCATGATCGCAATGTAATCCTGGGTCCAGCGGCTATACGGCACGAACTTGCCGCCCTGGGCCTGCGGGGTTTTCCAGAAGGCGATCTTGTCGAAGTTGTCGAAACCGTTGGTCTTGCAGCCCTCGGCCCCCAGCAGCTCGTTGCCGGTGCAGGCCGCCGGCACCGCCGGCAACGAACCGAACCAGGCCGCCACGTCACCCTGTACTTTCGGCTGCAGCGACCAGTCCATCCATTTGTAGGCACAGTTGGGGTGCTTGGCCTCGCTGTGCAGCATGGTGGTGTCGGCCCAGCCGGTCGCGCCTTCTTTGGGAATGGTCGAGGCCACGGGCTGCTTCTCGGCCTTCAGGCCGTTGACCATGTAGCCCCAGGAGCTGGAGGCAACCACGCCTTCGTTTTTCACGTCGCTCATCTGCACCGTGGCGTCATGCCAGTAGCGGTGGATCAGCGGTTGTTGCTGGCGCAGCAGTTCCAGCACGGCCTTGTATTGTGTTTCGCTCAGCTCGTACGGGTCCTGGATGCCCAGTTCCGGTTTGGCCGTCTTCAGGTACAACGCCGCATCGGCGATGTAGATCGGCCCATCGTAGGCCTGCACGCGGCCCTTGTTCGGCTTGCCGTCGGGCAGGTTCTGCGGCTCGAACAGCACACCCCAGGTGGTGGGCGCCTGCTTGAACACGTCGGTGTTGTACAGCAGCACGTTCGGGCCCCATTGGTACGGGGTGCCGTAGACCCGCTTGTCGACCACGTACCAGCCACCGTTCTGTAGCCGTGGGTCGATGTTCTTCCAGTTGGGGATCAAGTCGGTGTTGATCGGCTGTACCCGCTTGCCCGCGATCAGCCGCAGCGAGGCATCGCCCGAGGCGGTGACCAGGTCGTAGCCGCCCTTGGTCATCAGGCTGACCATCTCGTCCGAGGTGGCGGCGGTCTTGACGCTGACCTTGCAGCCGGTTTCCTTCTCGAAGCCGGTCACCCAGTCGTAGGCCTTGTCGCTTTCACCGCGCTCGATGTAGCCGGGCCAGGCGACGATGTCCAGGCGGCCCTCGCCGGGCCCCAGGGCCTTGGGCGGTTCGGCAGCCTGCAGGCTGGCGCTGGCCAGCACGGCGCAGGCGGTTGCGCCGAGCAATGCGGTCTTGTGCACTGACATGGTGTTCCCTCTTCTTGGAGATTTTGGTCGGGGCAGTCATCAAGCAAGCCGTGAAGCGAGCGTTATAGGCGTAGTGCGGTTTACGCGCGGTATTGGCGATATCGAGTCTAGTTGGCTTTTTGCCAGCCAATGCAACATCCGGAAGCAAATCCCCCCATGGCGATCGGGCGGGCAGGGCTTAACCTGACGGCTCCCTTGGCCAGCGTGGAGACCGTTTGATGAACACCCGGGGATTGCTCGACCAGTTGCTCAAGTCCGGCCAGGACTTGCTCGCCAGCCAGGCTGGCAAGGGCAGCTCTGGCAAGCCAGGCGCCAGTGCCGGCGGCCTTGGCAGCCTGCTTTCCGGTGCCGGTGGCGGCGCCCTGGCGGCGGGCGCCATGGGCTTGCTGCTGGGCAACAAGAAGGCCCGCAAGTATGGCGGCAAGGCCCTTACCTATGGGGGGCTGGCCGCGCTCGGTGTGCTGGCCTACAAGGCCTACGGCAACTGGCAGGCGCGCCAGCAGGTGGCCGCCGCCGAGCCGCAGACCGTCGACCGCCTGCCGCCGGCCCAGGCCGAACTGCACAGCCAGGCGGTGCTGCGGGCGCTGGTGGCGGCGGCCAAGTCAGATGGCCATATCGATGAACGCGAGCGTGCGCTGATCGAGGGTGAATTCACCCGCCTGGACAACGACCGCGAGTTGCAGCACTGGCTGCATGCCGAGCTGAACAAGCCGCTGGACCCGGCCGAAGTGGCCCGTGCCGCGCAAACGCCGGAAATGGCCGCCGAGATGTACCTGGCCAGCGTGATGATGGTCGACCAAGAAAACTTCATGGAGCGCGCCTACCTGGACGAACTGGCCCGCCAGCTGCGCCTGGACCCGGCCCTGCGCCAGGAGCTGGAAAGCCAGGCAAGGCTTGCCGCCGGCCAGTGATGGGGGCTGCGTTGCAGCCCATCGTCGGCAAGCCGGCTCCCACAGGGATCACACATGGCCTGAGGTCATGCGGTCGAGGTGGGAGCCTGGCTTGCCGGCGATGGGCCGCACAGCGGCCCCAATGGCGTTGGGCACAAATGACCGGTCTGTCGGCAAGGTTACCTGGTCACCCCACATTTCAGCCGCATGAGCACTGGGCGCCTGGGCTATACTTCGGCGATTTTTCCCGCTCGTTGTGAATTCCTGAGGGCTGAATGTGAAGAACTGGACCTTGCGCCAACGGATCCTGGCAAGTTTCGCCGTGATCATCGCCATCATGCTGCTGATGATCGTGGCCGCCTACTCGCGGTTGGCGACCATCGCATCCGCCGAGCAGGCAGTGGGGAGCGACAGCATTCCCGGGGTGTACTACAGCTCGATGATCCGTAGCGCCTGGGTCGACAGCTATGTCACCAGCCAGCAACTGGTGGGCCTGTCCAACCGTCGTGAAATCACCTCGGCCGACATGGAGCTGTTCAAAGGTTTCGAGGACCGCCTGAAGCAGCACATGGCGAGTTACCAGGCCACGATCCTGAACCAAGCCGACCAGAGCCACTTCAACACCTTCGTGCAACTCGAAGAAAACTACATGAAGATCGTCGGCCAGGTACTGGACGCCTACCGTCAGCACGACTATGACGGAGCCCAGCGGTTGATCAACGAGGTGCTCACCCCGGCATGGGTGGATGGGCGCAAGCATCTGAACCAGGTTATCGAGGACAATCGAGCCTCAGCTGAAACCGCCACCAGCGAAATCGTAAGCGCCGTGAGCACGGCCAAGGGCAGCATGGTGGTTTCGCTATTGCTGGCGATCATCGCCGCGGGCATTTGCGGCCTGCTGCTGCTGCGCGCCATCACCGCGCCCATGCAACGCATTGTCCATGCCCTCGACAAACTGCGCTCCGGCGACCTGAGCATGCGCCTGAGCCTGGACCGCAAGGACGAGTTCGGCGCCATCGAAAGCGGCTTCAACGAAATGGCCGAGGCCCTGGCCAACCTGGTGGCCCAGGCCCAGCGTTCGTCGGTGCAGGTGACCACCTCGGTGACCGAAATTGCCGCAACCTCCAAGCAACAGCAGGCCACCGCCACCGAAACGGCTGCCACCACCACCGAAATCGGCGCCACCTCGCGGGAAATCGCCGCCACCTCGCGTGACCTGGTGCGCACCATGACCGAAGTCACCTCGGCCGCCGACCAGGCCTCCAGCCTGGCCGGCTCCGGCCAACAGGGCCTGGCACGCATGGAAGAAACCATGCACCAGGTGATGGGTGCCGCCGACCTGGTCAACGCCAAGCTGGGCATCCTCAACGAAAAGGCCAGCAACATCACCCAGATGGTGGTGACCATTGTCAAGGTTGCCGACCAGACCAACCTGCTGTCGCTCAACGCTGCCATCGAAGCGGAAAAGGCCGGCGAGTACGGCCGGGGCTTTGCCGTGGTGGCCACCGAAGTGCGCCGCCTGGCCGACCAGACCGCCGTTGCCACCTACGACATCGAGCAGATGGTGCGCGAGATCCAGTCGGCGGTGTCGGCCGGGGTCATGGGCATGGACAAGTTTTCCGAAGAAGTGCGCCGCGGCATGTTCGAGGTGCAGCAGGTGGGCGAACAGCTCAGCCAGATCATCCACCAGGTGCAGGCCCTGGCGCCGCGCGTGCTGATGGTCAACGAAGGCATGCAGGCCCAGGCCACCGGTGCCGAGCAGATCAACCAGGCGCTGGCCCAGCTCAGCGATGCCAGCACCCAGACAGTCGAGTCGCTGCGCCAGGCCAGTTTCGCCATCGATGAGCTGAGCCAGGTGGCCGCAGGCCTGCGTGGCGGCGTGTCGCGCTTCAAAGTCTGACCGCGATGAACGACTTGCAACCGCGCGCCGCGCGGACGGGCAACGCCAAGGGGGCGTTGTACCTGCAGTTTCGCATTCGGGAGCAACGCTTTGCCCTGAGCGTGCACGAGGTGATCGAGGTGCTGCCGCGTCAGCCGCTGAAACCGATCGCCAAGGCACCTGCCTGGGTCGCAGGCATCCTTGCGCACCGAGGCCTGCTGGTACCGGTGGTCGACCTGGCGGCATTGAGCTTCGGCCAGCCGGCAGCGCAGCGCACCAGTACCCGCCTGGTTCTGGTGCACTACCGAGTCGGCCTGCAGCTTGGCCTGATACTGGAGCAGGCCACCGAAACCCTGCGTTGCCACCCCGACGAGTTCCTGCCGTATGGCGTGGACAGCGGCGAGGCCCCGTACCTGGGCCCGGTGCGTCAGGATGAGCAGGGCTTGTTGCAGCGCATCGAAGTCAACGACCTGCTCCCCGATGCCGTGCACGAGTTGCTGTATGCGGGTGATCCGACAGGGATGCCGACATGAACGAACAGCATTTCTTCCGCTACTTGCGCGAGCGCATAGGCCTGGACGTGGAGTCGGTGGGCGCGCCCATGGTCGAGCGTGCGCTGCGCCAGCGTTGCGTGGCCGTGGACGCCGCGGACCTGGATGATTACTGGCTGCACCTGCAGCAGTCGACGGATGAGCAACAGGCGTTGATCGAAGCGGTCATCGTTCCGGAAACCTGGTTCTTCCGTTACCCCGAATCCTTCACCGCCTTGGCCAGCCTGGCGCACAAGCGCCTGGCCGAGCTGGCCGGGGCGCGCCCGCTGCGTTTGCTCAGCCTGCCTTGCTCGACCGGCGAGGAGCCCTATTCGTTGGCCATGGCCTTGCTCGATGCCGGTATCGCGCCGGGGGCGTTCATGATCGACGGCATGGACATCAGCCCCAGTTCCGTGGCCAAGGCCGGGCAGGCCGTGTACGGGCGCAATGCCTTCCGTGGCAGTAACCTGGGCTTTCGCGAGCGTTACTTCGATGCGCTCGACGAAGGCCACCTCCTGCATGAGCGGGTGCGTGACCAAGTCAGCCTGCAGGTGGGCAACGTACTCGACCCGGCCCTGGCCAGCCGCGATGGCCTGTATGACTTCGTGTTCTGCCGCAACCTGCTGATCTATTTCGACGTACCGACCCAGCAACGGGTGTTCGAAGTGCTCAAGCGCTTGCTGCATCCACAGGGCGTACTGTTCATCGGCCCCGCCGAAGGCAGCTTGCTGGCGCGGTTGGGCATGCGCCCGCTGGGGATTGCCCAGTCGTTCGCCTACGTGCGCCAGGAGGGCGGTAGCGCTGCGCTGGCTACGCCCCCGGTCCAGCCCTTGCGGCGCACGTCGCCAGCACCTGCCAAGCCAGGCTCTCCGTTACCGAGCGCAGCGTTGCCGCGCCCATTGCGGGTGCTCCCCTTTGCCGCCAAGCCAGCACCAGCGCGCGAGCACAAACGCGAGGATGCAACTGAGTTGCTGGCCAGCATTGCCCGGCTTGCCAACGCCGGTGCCAGCGAGCAGGCCCGTGCCGAATGCCAGCGCTACCTGGGCCAGTTCGCGCCTTCGGCGCAGGTTTACTACTGGCTGGGGCTGCTCAGCGACACCGAAGGCGATGCGCAGCAGGCTCTGACCCACTATCGCAAAGCCCTGTACCTGGAACCGCAGCACTCCGAGGCGCTGGTACACCTGGCTGCCTTGCTGGCAGCCCAGGGTGACCTGGCCGGTGCCCGGCGCCTCCAGGAGCGCGCCGCGCGGGTTGGCCGGGAGTCTGAACGATGAAGGAATCCGCGATGCAATTGCTCGCCGAGGCTGACACGCACGTCGATGACTGCTGGAACCGCATCGGCGTGCACGGCGACAAGCAGTGCCCATTGCTGGAGCGTCATGTTCACTGTCGCAACTGCGAGGTATATGCCGCAGCGGCCACACGCCTGCTCGACCGCTACGCACTTATGCAGGACCACCAGGCCGCCGTGGCTGCGCCGGTGGAGGAAAACACTGGCCGCTCCATGCTGCTGTTCCGCCTTGGCGAAGAATGGTTGGCGCTGCCCACCGCCTGCCTGGCCGAAATTGCCCCGCTGCAGGCGGTGCATTCGCTGCCGCACCAGCGCTCGCGGGTGCTGCAGGGGGTGGCCAACGTACGTGGTGCGCTGGTGCCGTGCCTGTCACTGGCTGACTTGCTGGGTGTGCAGGCCAGCGCTGCCGAGCAACGTGGCGGCCGGGCGATGCCACGCATGCTGATCCTGGCCGCGGAGGGCGGGCCGGTGGTGATGGCGGTCGAGGAAATCGACGGCATTCACCGGCTCGACCCGCTGCTACTGAACAGCGGGCAGGACGCCTCCCACTTCACCGCAGCGGTCCTGCAATGGCGTGGCCGCAGTGTGCGGGTACTGGACGATCAACATTTACTGTCTGCCGTGCAGCGGAGCCTGTCATGACCCCAGAGCAAATGCGCGACGCATCGTTGCTCGAACTGTTCAGCCTGGAGGCCGAGGCGCAGACCCAGGTGCTCAGTGCCGGCCTGATGGCGCTGGAGCGTAATCCCACGCAGGCCGACCAGCTTGAGGCTTGCATGCGCGCGGCCCACTCGCTGAAGGGCGCGGCGCGGATCGTCGGAGTGGACGCTGGCGTCAGCGTCGCCCATGTCATGGAGGACTGCCTGGTGGCCGCCCAGGAGGGTCGCCTGCGGCTGAGCGCCGAGCATATCGATGCCCTGTTGCAGGGCACCGACCTGTTGATGCGCATCGCCACGCCTGGCGATGCCGGGGCGCAGGCGACCCTGCCGGTGTTCCTTGCGCAAATGGCCAACCTGCTCGACCCGGGGGCGGCAGCCTTGCCCCCCGCGCCGCCAGCCGTGCCAGCGCTGCCGGAAGCGCCGGCGCAAACCGTGCAAGCCGAACCTTTGCCGCTACCCGTCGAACCCTTGGAGCCTGAGCCCGAGCCCGAGCTGGCCCCGCGTCGCAAGGCCGGCAAGCGCACCGGCGAAGGTACGGAGCGGGTGCTGCGGGTCACCGCCGACCGCCTCAACAGCCTGCTCGACCTGTCCAGCAAGTCGCTGGTGGAAACCCAGCGGCTCAAGCCTTACCTGGCCACCCTGCAGCGCCTCAAGCGCATGCACGGCCAGGGCATGCAGGCGCTTGATGGCCTGCGCTTGCAACTGGAGGACAGTGGCCAGAGCAGCGAGGTGCTCGAAGCCCTGGCACAGACCCAGCGCCTGCTGGCGGAAACCCAGCAGATCCTGCAGCAGCAGGCTGCCGACCTGGACGAGTTCGGCTGGCAGGCCAGCCAGCGCGCACAACTGCTCTACGACACCGCGCTGGCCTGCCGGATGCGGCCGTTTGCCGATGTGCTGACCGGCCAGAGCCGCATGGTGCGCGACCTTGGTCGTTCGCTGGGCAAGCCGGTGCGGCTGTTGGTGGAAGGGGAAAAGACCCAGGTCGACCGTGATGTGCTGGAAAAGCTCGAGGCACCGTTGACCCACCTGTTGCGCAACGCGGTCGACCACGGCATCGAGCTGCCCGAGCGGCGCCTGCTGGCGGGCAAGGCGGAGGAGGGCGTGATCCGCCTGCGGGCCTCGCACCAGGCCGGTATGCTCAGCCTTGAACTGATCGACGACGGTGCCGGCATCGACCTCGAACGCCTGCGCAGCAGCATTGTCGAGCGCGCCCTGTCGCCCGCCGACACGGTGGCGCGCATGAGCGAGGAAGAGTTGCTGACATTCCTGTTCCTGCCCGGTTTCAGCCTGCGCGACAAAGTCACCGAGGTGTCCGGGCGCGGTGTCGGCCTGGATGCGGTGCAGCACATGATCCGGGAGCTGCGCGGTTCGATAGAGCTGACCCAGCTGGCCGGGCAGGGCTGCCGTTTCCATTTGCAGGTGCCACTGACCTTGTCGGTTGTGCGCAGCCTGGTGGTCGAGGTGGGTGGCGAGGCCTATGCCTTCCCGCTCGCTCATATCGAACGCACGCTCGAAGTAAGTGCCGAAGAGATCGTGCAGATCGAGGGGCGCCAGCATTTCTGGCACGAAGGCCGGCACATAGGCCTGGTCGCGGCCAGCCAACTGCTCAATCGCCCGGCCGGGCAAACGCAGGAGAGCAACCTGCGCGTGGTGGTGATCCGCGAGCGCGAGCAGTTGTACGGGGTAGCCGTGGAGCGACTGGTGGGCGAGCGGGTGCTGGTGGTGATGCCGCTCGACCCACGGCTGGGCAAGGTGCAGGACATCTCTTCCGGTGCCCTGCTCGACGATGGCTCGGTGGTGCTGATCGTCGATGTGGAGGACCTGCTGCGTTCGGTGGAGAAGCTGCTCAGCACCGGCAGCCTGGAACGCATCGACCGCGGCAGCAGCGGCACCCGTGGCGTGGCGCGCCAGCGCATCCTGGTGGTCGATGATTCGCTGACCGTGCGTGAACTGCAGCGCAAGCTGCTCGGCAACCGTGGCTACGACGTGGCCGTGGCGGTGGATGGCATGGACGGCTGGAACGCCTTGCGTGGCGAGGACTTCGACCTGCTGATCACTGATATCGACATGCCGCGCATGGACGGCATCGAGCTGGTCACCCTGGTACGCCGCGACCAGCGCCTGCAATCGCTGCCGGTGATGGTGGTGTCCTACAAGGACCGTGAGGAAGACCGACGGCGGGGCCTGGATGCCGGCGCCGACTACTATTTGGCAAAGGCCAGTTTCCATGACGATGCGTTGCTGGATGCTGTGGTTGAGCTGATCGGAGGTGCTCAGGGATGAAGATCGCCATCGTCAACGACATGCCCATGGCCGTCGAGGCGCTGCGCCGGGCGGTTGCCCTCGAACCGGCGCACCAGGTGGTGTGGGTGGCCAGCAATGGCGCCGAGGCGGTGCAGCGCTGCACCGAGCAGCAGCCAGACCTGATCCTCATGGACCTGATCATGCCGGTCATGGATGGCGTCGAGGCCACCCGGCGGATCATGGCCGAAACCCCTTGCGCCATCGTCATCGTCACGGTCGATCGCAAGCAGAACGTGCACCGGGTATTCGAGGCCATGGGCCACGGCGCCCTCGACGTGGTCGACACGCCGGCGCTGGGGGCGGGCGATCCGCGTGAAGCGGCAGCGCCACTGCTGCGCAAGATCCTCAACATAAGCTGGTTGATTGGTCAGCAGCGCGCACCGGCCGCACGCCCGGTCGCCGCACCCGTGCGGGCGGCGTCACAGCACCGCGGGCTGGTTGCGATCGGTTCGTCCGCTGGCGGCCCGGCGGCCCTCGAAGTACTGCTCAAGGGCCTGCCGGCGGCGTTTCCGGCGGCCATCGTGCTGGTCCAGCATGTGGACCAGGTATTTGCCGCGGGCATGGCAGAATGGCTCAGCAGCGCCGCCGGCTTGCCGGTGCGCCTGGCCCGTGAGGGCGAGCCACCACAGCCGGGGCAGGTATTGCTGGCCGGCACCAATCACCACATCCGCCTGCTACAGAACGGCCAACTGGCCTACACTGCCGAACCTGTCAATGAAATTTACCGGCCCTCGATCGATGTGTTCTTCGAGAGTGTGGCGCGGTATTGGACCGGCGATGCGGTGGGTGTGTTGCTTACCGGCATGGGTCGCGATGGTGCCCAGGGCCTGAAGCTGATGCGCCAGCAGGGTTTCCTGACCATTGCCCAGGACCAGGCCAGCAGTGCGGTGTACGGGATGCCCAAGGCCGCTGCGGCCATCGATGCCGCAGTGGAAATCCGCCCGCTGGAACGCATAGCCGGGCGCTTGATGGAATTTTTCGCAAAATGACGAAGTGTATTGAATCACGCCGCCAGGCCGGCAGTGATCGGGTGAACAGGTATGAATGATTTACCGATCGAAGGTTTCACGACCCCCAACGAGAACTCGGCGATGGTGCTGCTGGTCGACGACCAGGCCATGATCGGCGAGGCGGTGCGGCGTGGCCTGGCCCATGAAGAGAACATCGACTTCCACTTCTGCGCTGACCCGCACCAGGCGGTGGCCCAGGCCGTGCGCATCAAGCCCACGGTGATCCTGCAGGACCTGATCATGCCTGGCCTGGACGGGCTGACCCTGGTGCGTGAATACCGCAACAACCCGGCGACCCAGGACATTCCGATCATCGTCCTGTCGACCAAGGAAGACCCGCTGGTCAAGAGCGCAGCCTTTGCTGCCGGGGCCAACGATTACCTGGTCAAGCTGCCGGACACCATCGAACTGGTGGCGCGCATCCGCTATCACTCGCGTTCCTACCTTACCCTGTTGCAGCGCGACGAGGCCTACCGCGCTTTGCGTGTCAGCCAGCAGCAACTGCTCGATACCAACCTGATGCTGCAGCGGCTGATGAACTCCGATGGCCTGACCGGGTTGTCCAACCGCCGCCACTTCGACGAGTACCTGGAACTGGAATGGCGCCGGGCCATGCGTGAGCAGCAGCAGTTGTCGCTGCTGATGATCGACGTGGACTACTTCAAGGCCTACAACGACAGCTTTGGCCACCTGGCCGGTGACGAGGCCTTGCGCCAGGTGGCCGAGGCGATCCGCGGCTCGTGCTCGCGGCCGACCGACCTGCCGGCGCGCTATGGTGGCGAGGAATTCGTCCTGGTATTGCCCAACACCTCGCCGGGTGGGGCACGCCTGGTGGCCGAGAAGCTGCGCCAGACCGTGCTCGGCCTGGGCATCCCGCACACCGCGCCGGTGCCCGACTCGTATCTGACCGTGAGCATTGGCCTGGCCACCCAGACTCCGTCCATCGGCAGCCATAGCCGGCAACTGATCTCGGCTGCGGACAAAGGCCTGTACCAGGCCAAGAATGGCGGGCGCAACCAGGTTGGCATCGCCTGACAGGGCCTCATCGCCGGCAAGCCAGCTCCCACAGGTACAGCGCATGCCTGAGACCTGCGCTTAACCTGTGGGAGCTGGCTTGCCGGCGATAGGCCGGGGCAGGCGTTCACCTCTTTCTGCCGACACCACTTCTACCGCCCGGCGGGTCTGCCGCCCTGCGGCGGACTCGGTTATACTCGCAGGCTTTTCACCGAATTCGTGCGAGTAGCCAGCCCATGGAAATCCAACCGATCCTGAACACCATCAAGGACCTCACCGAGCGTTCCCAGTCCATTCGGGGGTATCTTTGACTACGATCACAAGCATGACCGCCTGATCGAAGTCAACCGCGAGCTGGAAGACCCCAACGTCTGGAACAAGCCCGAGTACGCCCAGGCCCTGGGCCGCGAGCGTGCCATGCTGGCGCAGGTCGTCGAGACCCTGGACAAACTGTCCAATGGCCTGTCCGACTGCAAGGACCTGCTCGACATGGCCGTCGAGGAAGAGGATGAAGGCGCCGTAAGCGACGTCGAGACCGAGCTGCAAGCCCTGGAAGAGTCCCTGGCCCTGCTTGAGTTCCGTCGCATGTTCAGCGGCGAGATGGACATGAACAACGCCTACCTGGACATCCAGGCCGGCTCCGGCGGTACCGAGGCGCAGGACTGGGCCAACATCCTGCTGCGCATGTACCTGCGCTGGGCCGACAAGCGTGGTTTCGACGCTACCATCATCGAGCTTTCCGAAGGTGAAGTCGCCGGTATCAAGGGCGCCACCGTGCATATCAAGGGCGAGTACGCCTTCGGCTGGCTGCGCACCGAGATCGGCGTGCACCGCCTGGTGCGCAAGAGCCCATTCGACTCCGGTGCCCGTCGCCACACCTCGTTCTCGGCGGTGTTCGTGTCGCCCGAGATCGACGACAAGGTCGAGATCGAGATCAACCCGGCCGACCTGCGTATCGACACCTACCGTTCCTCCGGTGCCGGTGGTCAGCACGTGAACACCACCGACTCGGCGGTGCGTATTACCCACGTACCGACCAACACCGTGGTGGCCTGCCAGAACGAACGCTCCCAGCACGCCAACAAGGACACCGCCATGAAAATGCTGCGGGCCAAGTTGTACGAGCTGGAAATGCAGAAGCGCAACGCCGCCTCGCAGGCGCTGGAAGACAGCAAGTCGGACATCGGCTGGGGTCACCAGATCCGCTCCTACGTGCTGGATGACTCGCGTATCAAGGACCTGCGTACCGGTGTCGAGCGCAGCGACTGCCAGAAGGTATTGGACGGCGACCTCGACCAGTACCTGGAAGCGAGCCTCAAGCAAGGGCTGTAAATCGCACACAACCGCCGCGGTACCTGGCCTGGGCCGGTACCGCGTGCCCTGCCCGAAAGGGGCACCGAACACCTGATGGAAAGAATGACGAAATGAGCGACCTCAAGACCGAAGCGCAAGACCTGCAACAGGAAGAAAACGCCCTGATCGCCCTGCGCAAGGAAAAGCTTGCCGCCGAGCGCGCCAAGGGCAATGCCTTCCCCAATGACTTCCGTCGCGACAGCTACTGCAACGACCTGCAGAAGCAGTATGCGGACAAGACCAAGGAAGAACTGGAAGCTGCAGCGATTCCGGTCAAGGTTGCCGGCCGCATCATGCTCAACCGCGGCTCGTTCATGGTCATTCAGGACATGACCGGCCGTATCCAGGTCTACGTCAACCGCAAGACCCTGTCGGAAGAGACCCTGGCCGCGGTCAAGACCTGGGACCTGGGCGACATCATCAGCGCCGAAGGTACCCTGGCCCGTTCCGGCAAGGGCGACCTGTACGTCGAAATGACCAACGTGCGGCTGCTGACCAAGTCGCTGCGCCCGCTGCCCGACAAGCACCACGGCCTGACCGACACCGAGCAGCGCTACCGCCAGCGTTACGTCGACCTGATGGTCAATGAAGAAACCCGCCACACCTTCCGTGTGCGTTCGCAGGTGATCTCGCACATCCGCAAGTTCCTCATCGAGCGCGACTTCCTCGAAGTCGAGACGCCGATGCTGCAAACCATCCCGGGCGGTGCCGCGGCCAAGCCGTTCGAAACCCACCACAACGCTCTGGACATGGCCATGTTCCTGCGTATCGCGCCGGAGCTGTACCTCAAGCGCCTGGTGGTTGGGGGCTTCGAGAAGGTGTTCGAGATCAACCGCAACTTCCGTAACGAAGGCGTTTCGACTCGTCACAACCCTGAATTCACCATGCTCGAGTTCTACCAGGCCTACGCCGACTACCGCGACAACATGGACCTCACCGAGGAACTGTTCCGCGAGCTGGCGCAGCTGGTACTGGGCACTACCGACGTGCCGTACGGCGACAAGGTGTTCCACTTCGGCGAGCCGTTCGCCCGCCTGTCGGTATTCGACTCGATCCTCAAGTACAACCCGGAGCTGACCGCTGCCGACCTGCAGGACGTCGACCGCGCCCGCGACATCGCCAAAAAGGCCGGTGCCAAGGTGCTGGGCCACGAGGGCCTGGGCAAGCTGCAGGTAATGATTTTCGAAGAGCTGGTCGAGCACAAGCTGGAGCAGCCGCACTTCATCACCGAGTACCCGTTCGAAGTATCGCCGCTGGCCCGTCGCAACGACGACAACCCGGCTGTTACCGACCGTTTCGAACTGTTCATCGGTGGCCGCGAGATCGCCAACGCCTACTCCGAGCTCAACGATGCCGAAGACCAGGCCGAGCGCTTCCTGGCCCAGGTGGCCGAGAAGGACGCCGGTGACGACGAAGCCATGCACTACGACGCCGACTTCGTTCGCGCACTGGAGTACGGCATGCCACCTACAGCAGGTGAAGGTATCGGTATCGACCGTCTGGTGATGCTGCTGACCAACTCGCCGTCGATCCGCGACGTGATCCTGTTCCCGCACATGCGTCCGCAGGCCTGAGTGAATTGAATGAGCCGCCTTTCGAGGCGGCTTTTTCTTGCCTGAAGCTTTATGTTGTCAGTACCGGCCTCTTCGCGGGCGCCCGCTCCCACAGGGACCCCACAGGTCCTTGCAGGTGTGGTTTCCCCCGGGAGCTGTTTTGCCAGCCATCATAGGCCTGCACAGGTCCTGAATGTGGTGGGGTCCCTGTGGGAGCGGGCGCGCCCGCGAAGAGGCCGGCACTGACGAAACACTGTCCATGAGGTACCCCCCGTGACACCCGCAATGCCTCACCAGGGCGCCGCTGGCATCGCCACCGCCGTCGCCGAAAGCGTGCAATACCAAGGCCGCAAGACTGCCCGCCAGGGCAGCGAGCAGCGTCGCCAACTGATCCTCGACGCCGCCATGCGCATCGTCGTGCGCGATGGCGTACGCGGTGTGCGCCATCGCGCCGTCGCCGCCGAGGCCGGTGTGCCATTGTCGGCCACCACCTACTACTTCAAGGATATCGAGGACCTGCTCACCGATACCTTTGCCCAGTACGTCGAACGCAGCGCCGCCTATATGGCCAAGCTGTGGGCCAATACCGAGGTGGTGTTGCGCCAGTTGCTGGCCCAGGGTGACGGCAGCCCGCAGGCGCGGGCGCGGTTGGCTGACGAGGTAGCACGCATGACTGCCGACTACGTGCAGCGACAACTGCTGAATCGCCGCGATTTCCTGATGGCCGAGCAGGCCTTCCGCCAGGAGGCGCTGCTGTGCCCGCGCCTGGCTCAACTGGTGTGCGCCCATGACCAGATCCTGCTGCATGGCACCCGCCAATTGCTGCAGGTGGTGGGCTCGCAGCAACCGGAACAGGACGCCCAAATGTTGACGGCGATTATCGAGCAGATGGAATATCAGGGCCTGCTCAAGGATGCGAACGCGCAAGCCGATGGGCAGATGCTCGCTATGCTTAGCCGATACCTGCAGCTGGTGCTGGCATCGGCCTGAGCCGAGACCGACTTTTCAAGGAGAACCTGATGAAAGCCTGGCGTGTGGTGTTGTTGACTCTGTCATTCCTGCTGCTGGGCGGTTGTCTGGTGACCTTCCACGAGCCCTTGCCTAGCAACCAGGCGGCGCCCAAGGCCCTGCTCGGCAAGTGGAGCAGCAAGGACGCCTGGGGCGAGCCGCTGAAGTTGGTGATCAGCCGTAGCGGCGGTGATGCCTACAAGGCGGTGGCCACGGCCAAAGGCAAGGCCCCTGAGGAATACGTGTTCACCGTGTCGCGCCACGGCAACCGCTGGTACCTGTCGGCTGGCGTGCCGAAGCGCCTGGGTGGCAATTTCCTGATCGGCGGTTTCGATATTGTCGATGGCAAGGAACTGGTGGTCTACAACCTGGATGTCGAGCAGGTGCAGCAGGCGGTGGACAAGAAGGAGCTGACCGGGCGCAGCACCGAAGTGCCGGAAGACAACGGCGACGGCGTGCTGATCGACAGCCCGTCGGCGCGGGTGCTGGCGTACCTGGACGACCCGGCCAACTCCGACCTGTTCGTTGAAGTGGCGCGGTTCCAGCGCTCCGGCAAGTAAATACCTGTGCCGGCCTCTTCGCGGGCTTGCCCGCTCCCACAGGTACAACGCTGCTCTCGACTGTGGCGCCCCTCCTGTGGGAGCGGGCGAGCCCGCGAAGAGGCCGGTACAGGTTTCTTGTACTAGAAAGGAGTCCCCGGTGGACGAATACCAGCAAACCATCCGTGCCCTGTCCGACCGCATCGTTGCGGCACAGACCCCGATCCGGGTTCTGGACGCGGTGAAGTGGGACGACAACATCCGCCAGGGTTTCCTCAAGGCCAAGGGCAAGGAGCCGCCGGCCGTCGACCGTGCCTACTACCAGTCGCGCCCGCTGGCGTTCGACTCCAGCGCGGTCAAGGCCGAGTTCCAGGGCATCGAACGCGACATCATTCGCCAGCTCGGCCAGTTCAACCCGGTCGGGCAGATCATGAAGCGCATGTGCCGCGAATACCGCATGGTGGTGCGCATGCTCGAAGCGCGTGGCACCGAGGATTTCGGGCTGATCTCCCAGGAACTGTACGGCGCTGCCTCGGATGCCTTCCACGCTGGTGATCCGACCCTGGCCGACCTCGGCCTGATGCTGTCGGACTACCTGAACAACATCGATGGCCGTGGCGACCTCAAGGACGAGCCGAAGAACCTCACTGCCAAGGAAGCCGTGGAAATCCTCCAGCACCGGTTGAACAAGGTATTCGGCGAGGCCGAGGAGACCATCCGTGTGTTCGAGTCCGACGGTATCGTCGCCGATGCCGCGGCCGGGGCCGACTACATCAAGGTGCGTGCCGACGCCATGTTCAACTCCCGTGACGTGCGCGCCCTGGAGGTGCACGAAGGGCTGGTGCATGTCGGCACCACGCTCAACGGCCTGAACCAGCCGATCTGTACCTTCCTGGCCAAGGGCCCGCCCTCGTCGACGGTCACCCAGGAAGGCCTGGCCATCCTCATGGAGGTGATCGCCTTCGCCTCCTACCCCAGCCGCCTGCGCAAGCTCACCAACCGCACCCGCGCCATCCACATGGTCGAGGAGGGTGCCGATTTCATGCAGATCTACAACTTCTTCCGCGAGCAGGGGTTCGAGATGGCGCAGAGCTACAGCAACGCCAGCCGGGTGTTCCGCGGGTCGGTGCCCAATGGCCTGCCATTTACCAAGGACTTGTCCTACCTCAAAGGCTTCATCATGGTTTACAACTACATTCAGTTGGCCGTGAAGAAAGGCAAGCTCGAACAGATCCCGTTGCTGTTCTGTGGCAAGACCACCCTGGAAGACATGCGTACCCTGCGACAGCTGGTCGAGGAAGGCCTGGTCGAGCCGCCCAAGTACCTGCCCGAGCAGTTCCGCGACCTCAATGCGCTGTCGGCCTGGATGTGCTTCTCCAACTTCCTCAACCACCTGAGCCTGGACCGTATTGAAGCCGATTACGCGAACATTCTCTGAGTGCTGCCGCCTGCTGGCCCTGGGTTTGATCCTGCTGGGCCTGGGCGGTTGCAGCAGCCTGCTGTTCTATCCCGAGCGCGGGCAGCCGTTCACGCCCGAGCGGGCCAGGCTCGAGTACCGCGATGTCACTCTGATCACTGCTGATGGCATCCGCCTGCACGGCTGGTGGTTGCCGGCCAAGGCCGGGGTCGAGGTCAAGGGCACGGTGCTGCACCTGCATGGCAATGGCGGCAACCTGCCTGGGCACCTGGGCGGCAGCTACTGGCTGCCGGAGCAGGGCTACCAGGTGTTGATGATCGATTACCGCGGCTATGGCCTGTCCCAGGGCGAGCCGAGCCTGCCCGAGGTGTACCAGGACATCGCCGCGGCCATGGCCTGGCTGGAGCAGGCGCCCGAAGTCAAGGGCAAGCCGCTGGTGCTGCTGGGGCAGAGCCTTGGCGGGGCCATGGCCATTCACTACCTGGCGGCCCACCCGGAGCAGCGCCAGCGTTTCAGTGCTTTGGTATTCGACGGTGTGCCGGCCAGTTACCGTGCGGTCGGGCGCTTTGCCCTCAGCACCTCGTGGATGACCTGGCCGCTGCAGGTGCCGCTGTCGTGGCTGGTGCCGGACGGTGACAGCGCGATCCGCTCGATCGAGCAGCTGAGCAGCCCGCCCAAGCTGTTCTTCCACAGCATCGACGATACCCTGGTGCCGATGGACAACGGCATCCGCCTGTACCAGCACGCGCCAGCGCCGCGGGTGCTGCAACTGACCCGTGGTGGCCACGTGCAGACCTTCGCCGACCCGACCTGGCGCCAGGTGATGCTGCGTTTCCTCGACGACCCCAGCCATTTCAATGGCCTGCGGCGGCTGGCCGAAGTGCCCAATTACCCTGACGAGAAGAACAAGCAATGAGTGAAGAACGCAACGCCATCCCGCTGATCCTGACCGGTGTCGGCAGCATCATCGTGACGGTGGGGGCCTTGTGGTACTACGGTTACCTGCATTTCGCCAAGCCCGAAGATGCCCTGTTGCTGCAGGACTTCACCATGCTCAAGACCATCCCCGGCGAGGACTACAAGGTCTCGCTGGACCCGGCACCACAAATGGCCCAGTGCGTCGACGGCGTGTTGGTGCTGTTCGATACCCAGCAGAAAGGCCTGACAGGGGTGCTGGTGGACAACCGCAAGCGTGCTGTGCGTTGCATGGGCGAGGAAACGCCGCAGCAGGTGCAGTGAGCCATTATCTCTGCTGCCTGTGCTGGCCCTTTCGCGGCTAAAGCCGCTCCCACAGGGACTGTGCAAAGCTCAAGATATCTGCTGCCTGAACCGGCCTCTTCGCGGGCACGCCCGCTCCCACAGGGATCGCGCAAAGCTCGAAACTGGCGCCGTACCTGTGGGAGCGGGCAAGCCCGCGAAGAGGCCAGCACAGGCAAAAGAAAGCCCCGCTTCGATCGCGGGGCTTGTCAGTTCAGCTAGCCAGCCTTACTGCTGTACCTGGCTCACAGAGCGAGGTGCCACCGGTTGGTTGTCGTTGGAGATGGTCACCTCCACCCGGCGGTTCTGCGCACGCCCCGAATTGCTCGAGTTGTCCGCTACCGGGTACTCCTTGCCATAGCCCTGGGCGACGATGCGCGCTGGGTCGACGCCAGCACGTACCAGTGCCATCCGTACGCTGTTGGCGCGGCGCTCCGACAGGCCCTGGTTGTAGTTGGCCGAGCCGACGCTGTCGGTGTAACCCTCGACGATCACCTTGCGTTCCGGGTTTTCCTGGAGGAATTGCGCCAGCTTGGTGACGTTCGGGTAGGCGTTGCTCTTGAGTTCGGCCTTGTTGAAGTCGAACAGCACGTCTCCGAAGGTGACCAGCGTGCCGCGGTCGGTCTGCTTGGCGTTGAGGCTGTCCTGCAGCTTGGCGATCTGTGCGTCGCGTGCGTCGAGCTTGGCCTGGGCGCGCTGGGCCGAAGCGTTTTTCAGTTCGCTTTCGGCAGTGCGCAGGGCGATGGTCTGCTTGGCCACTTCGACGCGCTGGTTGGTCAGGTAGGCCAATTGGTCGACCTTCTTCTCGTCTTCACGGTCCATGTAGGCCTTGTCGGCCTTGTTCAGCCAGTCCTGGGCGTCCTTGGTCTCCAGCGCCGCAACCTTGCTCGATTGCGGGTCGCTCTGCAGCGAGGAGAAGTTGGTGCGGGCCGATTCGAGGTTGGCGTTAGGGTCGTGCGAGCAGGCGGCAAGGCCGACGCTCAGGGCCAGCAGGGCGGGAATCATGACGTAGTTGCGCATAGTGTTCATCCTTTGATCGTGTGCGAAGACCGAGGTGGGCAGGGCAGGGCTCACTGAGCGCTGCGCAGGCCTTCCTCACGTACGTCCTGAACGCCCTGGCGGGCATCCTGCACGGCCTTCTGGGCCTTGGCCGCCTGGGCCTTGCGTTCGGCGAGGCGGGCGTCCCACTCGGCCTGTTCGGCCAGGCGCCTGGCGTCGTCGTACTTCTTGTCATGCATGGCGATCTCGGCCTGCTTGAACTTGTCCTGTGCCGCTTTCATTTCCACGGCGGCGAACTCGGTGCCGCCAGCGCTGACGGCCGAGTTCACGGCGGACTGGGTGACTGCATACTGCTCGGTGGGCGGGTTGCCCGCACAGCCGGCCAGGACCAGGCTGCTGCCCAAGGCCAGCGCTGCCAGCTTGAACCCGCGCACATGAGTGGATGAGGGTTTGTAGATGCGGGTGTTCTTGGTGGTCAGTTCCATTGGATCACTCCTGTTTACGACGTTGTCCGTAGCAGTCCATCGCTCGTTCCCTGACACGTGCGCGCGCTTCAGCTCAACGGTGCACAACGGCAGGTGTGCAGGGTTTTAGCGTGATGGCTATTGGCTGTGACTGACGCGTTTTTCGGATAGTTCAGAAAAAATCATCGTGAGCGGATTACTATTTCTGACTAATCGGTCAGTGCGATTCGCCCGGAACTTTCGCGCGGCGTAGCGGTATTCCGGGCCTTTGCCAGGCCCGGAGCGGGGGCGGCGGGTTACTTCTCGCTGTCGGCTGCTGGGTTGCTCAGGGCGTGCAGATGCTGTCGCGACAGTGACAGAAAGCGCGGAGTAGGGCCGATGTCCTCGTACAGCGGGTCGCCTTCCTCGTCGGTGGCAATGACCTGGCGGCCTTGCACATAGGGGAAGCTGGCCTCCAGTTCCTCGAGGGCTGCCGCGACCAGCTCTCCGAGCAGTTCCTCGGCGGTGCGCTTGGGGTACATGTCGATCAGCGCGGCCAGGCGCGCTTCGGACTCAAGGTCCAGATGCAGGACATGGCCCGTGGGGCTGAGGGTACCGGCGGCATTCTGTTCCCAGTGCTGGGCGAGTTCACGGATTTTCATGCTGACCTCTGTTGACGCCTGAAAGGGCTGCAATGCATGGGAGTGTCGTGCTTTCACTTTAGTTTGCTTTGGCCGATCACGGCTTGCCATCGGCGCCTGGCTGTGGGCACTCTTGGAGCGAATACCGCGCTCCCACAGGGGATCGCGTAAAGGCTGAAAAAGGGATGCAATGCGCCAGAGCCGCGCCGGAGAGAGGGCCAATGACCGATATCGATGTGCGTTTGCGTGAAGATGTCCATGTGTTGGGTGAACTGCTTGGCGATACCATTCGCCAGCAGCATGGCGAGGCGTTCCTGCAGAAGATCGAGGACATCCGCCACAGTGCCAAGGCCGACCGCCGCGGTGCTGGCGAGCAACTGAGCTCGACCCTGGCGGACCTGGCCGATGAAGACTTGCTGCCCGTGGCCAGGGCCTTCAACCAGTTCCTCAACCTGGCCAACATGGCCGAGCAGTACCAGTTGATCCGCCGCCGCGACGCCGACCAGCCCGAGCCGTTCGAGGCCCGGGTGCTGCCCGAGCTGCTGGCGCGCCTGAAGCAGGCCGGGCACAGCAATGATGCCCTGGCCCGGCAATTGGCCAAGCTCGACATCCAGCTGGTGCTCACTGCGCACCCCACCGAAGTGGCTCGCCGCACCCTGATCCAGAAGTACGACGCCATCGCCGGCCAACTGGCTGCCCAGGACCACCGCGACCTGACCCCGGGGGAACGCCAGCAGGTGCGCGAGCGCTTGCGCCGGCTGATCGCCGAGGCCTGGCACACCGAAGAAATCCGCCGTACCCGACCGACGCCGGTGGACGAAGCCAAGTGGGGCTTTGCGGTAATCGAGCATTCGCTGTGGCACGCCATCCCCAGCCACTTGCGCAAGGTCGACAAGGCCCTGCTGGAGGCTACCGGCCTGCGCCTGCCGCTGGAGGCGGCGCCGATCCGCTTCGCCTCGTGGATGGGCGGTGACCGTGATGGCAACCCCAACGTGACCGCAGCGGTCACCCGCGAAGTCCTGCTGCTGGCGCGCTGGATGGCTGCCGACCTGTTCCTGCGCGACATCGATGCGCTGGCTTCCGAGTTGTCCATGCAGCAGGCCGACGATGCGCTGCGTGAGCAGGTCGGCGACAGTCCCGAACCCTACCGCTCTCTGCTCAAGCAACTGCGCGATCGCCTGCGAGCAACGCGCGCGTGGGCGCATTCGGCATTGACCAGCAGCCAGCCGGCCAGCGCCGAGGTGCTGGTGGACAACCGCGACCTGATCGCGCCGCTGGAGCTGTGCTACCAGTCCCTGCACGCCTGCGGCATGGGTGTGATCGCCGAAGGCCCGTTGCTCGACTGCCTGCGCCGCGCCGTGACCTTTGGCCTGTTCCTGGGCCGCCTGGACGTGCGCCAGGACGCCGCTCGCCACCGTGATGCGTTGAGCGAGATTACCGACTACCTGGGCCTGGGGCGTTATGCCGACTGGGATGAAGAGCAGCGCATTCAGTTCCTACAGGCCGAGCTGAAAAACCGCCGGCCACTGCTGCCCGCGCATTTCAAGCCGCAGGCCGAGACCGCCGAGGTGCTTGCCACCTGCCGGGAAATTGCCGCCGCGCCAGCCGCATCGCTGGGCTCTTACGTAATCTCCATGGCCGGTGCCGCCTCGGATGTGCTGGCGGTGCAGCTGCTGTTGAAGGAGGCCGGCCTGACGCGGCCCATGCGCGTGGTGCCGCTGTTCGAGACCCTGGCCGACCTCGACAATGCCGGCCCGGTGATGCAACGCCTGCTTGGCCTGCCAGGCTACAGAGCGAACCTGCGCGGCCCGCAGGAAGTGATGATCGGCTATTCCGACTCGGCCAAGGACGCTGGTACCACGGCAGCGGCCTGGGCGCAGTACCGGGCCCAGGAAAACCTGGTGCGCATCTGCGCCGAGCACCAGGTCGAATTGCTGCTGTTCCACGGCCGTGGCGGCACGGTGGGCCGCGGCGGTGGCCCGGCCCACGCGGCGATCCTCTCGCAGCCACCGGGTTCGGTGGCGGGGCGCTTCCGCACCACCGAGCAGGGCGAGATGATCCGCTTCAAGTTCGGCTTGCCGGGTATCGCCGAGCAGAACCTGAACCTGTATCTGGCTGCGGTGCTGGAAGCCACCTTGTTGCCACCGCCACCACCGCAGCCTGCCTGGCGCGAGGTGATGGACCAGCTTGCCGCCGATGGCGTCAAGGCCTACCGCGGCGTGGTGCGGGAGAACCCCGATTTTGTCGAGTATTTCCGCCAGTCGACCCCGGAGCAGGAACTGGGGCGTCTGCCGCTGGGCAGCCGACCGGCCAAGCGCCGCGCCGGTGGCATCGAAAGCCTGCGGGCCATTCCGTGGATCTTTGGCTGGACCCAGACCCGCCTGATGCTGCCCGCCTGGCTTGGTTGGGAAACGGCATTGAACAATGCCCTGGCCCGTGGCCAGGGTGAACTGCTGGCGCAGATGCGCGAGCAATGGCCGTTCTTCCGCACCCGCATCGACATGCTCGAGATGGTGCTGGCCAAGGCCGATGCGCAGATCGCCGAGGCCTACGACGAACGTCTAGTGCAACCGCACCTGCTGCCTTTGGGTGCGTACCTGCGCGACCTATTGTCGCAGTCGTGCCAGGTGGTACTGGGCCTTACCGGGCAGCCGGTGCTACTGGCGCACAGCCCCGAGACGCTGGAATTCATCAGCCTGCGCAATACCTACCTGGACCCGTTGCACCGCCTGCAGGCCGAGTTGCTGGCCCGCTCGCGCAGCCGCGAAGCCGCTCTGGACAGCCCGTTGGAGCAGGCCTTGCTGGTGACTGTGGCGGGTATTGCAGCCGGCCTGCGCAACACCGGCTGAAGGTAGGCCCGGGGCGCACAGGGCAGGTGTCGTGCGGGGGATGCAAGTGGGCGAAGAGGGTGGTTGCGCCGGGCGCAACCGCCTGCCAGGCCGGCCGTAGGTGGCGCAATCCTGCAACTTTGGGACGCTTGTCTGGCTGCCGGGCGCTGTGTATCTTGAGCAGCCTTCTGACCGATTTATGGTCATACCCGATTTTCCGGACTTGGCCCTGGTCGCCGAATCCATTGAATTTCATAACAAAATTTGAGGAGCACGAGATGCGCGTAATTCTGCTGGGAGCTCCCGGGGCCGGTAAAGGTACTCAGGCAAAGTTCATCACCGAAAAGTTCGGTATCCCCCAGATTTCCACCGGTGACATGCTGCGTGCCGCCGTCAAGGCTGGTACCCCGCTGGGCCTGGAACTGAAGAAAGTCATGGATGCCGGCCAGCTGGTCTCCGACGAGTTGATCATCAGCCTGGTCAAGGAGCGCATCGCCCAGCCTGATTGCGCCAAGGGCTGCCTGTTCGACGGCTTCCCACGCACCATCCCGCAAGCCGAAGCCATGGTCGCTGCCGGTGTCGACATCGACGCCGTGGTCGAAATCGCCGTGGACGACGAGGAAATCGTCGGCCGCATGGCTGGCCGCCGCGTGCACCTGGCTTCGGGCCGCACCTACCACATTCAGTACAACCCGCCGAAAGTGGAAGGCAAGGACGACGAGACTGGTGAAGACCTGATCCAGCGTGATGACGACAAGGAAGAGACCGTTCGCCATCGCCTGTCGGTTTACCACAGCCAGACCAAGCCGCTGGTGGACTTCTACCAGAAGCTGTCGGCCGCCAATGCCGGCAAGCCGAAGTACAGCCACATCGAAGGCGTCGGCTCGGTCGAAGCCATCACCGCCAAGGTCCTGGCAGCCCTGAGCTGATCCAGCACCCGACGCACCTCGACAACGGCCCGCTTGCGGGCCGTTGTCGTTTGGGGGGCTGCTTAAGCAGCCCATCGCCGGCAAGCCGGCTCCCACAGGACCGCGCCGATTCCGAAGGCTGTGCCGTACCTGTGGGAGCTGGCTTGCCGGCGATGGGCCGCACAGCGGCCCCTTGCGGACACAACGCCGCGGCTGCTCTATACTGCCGCTCTTTTCCCCCTAGTACCTGGATACCCGTTCGATGACCACCCTGCTGGCCCTGGATACCGCTACCGAAGCCTGTTCCGTCGCACTGCTGCATGACGGCAAGGTAACCAGCCATTACGAGGTGATCCCGCGCATGCATGCCCAGAAGCTGCTGCCGATGATCAAGCAGCTGCTGGCCGAGTCCGGCGTGGCGCTGAATGCGCTGGATGCCATCGCCTTTGGCCGTGGCCCGGGCGCTTTCACCGGCGTGCGCATTGCCATCGGGGTGGTCCAGGGCCTGGCCTTCGCACTGGAACGCCCGGTGTTGCCGGTGTCCAACCTGGCCGCACTGGCCCAGGGCGCGCTGCGCGAACACGGTGTACAGCAAGTGGCGGCCGCCATTGATGCGCGCATGGATGAAGTGTATTGGGGCTGCTACCAGGCCGCCGAAGGTGAAATGCGCCTGGTCGGCCAGGAGGCAGTGCTGCCGCCCGAGCAGGTGGCGCTGCCGGCGGGCAGCGCTGGCGAGTGGTTCGGTGCCGGTACCGGTTGGGGCTATGCCGAGCGCCTGGCGGTGCAGGTGGCCGCCAGCAATGCCAGTGCCTTGCCCAACGCCCTGGACATCCTCAGCCTGGCCAGCTTTGCCTGGGCGCGTGGCGAGGCGATCATTGCCGAGCAGGCGCAACCGGTCTACCTGCGCGATAATGTAGCGACACCCAAGAAGCGCTGAGTGTTTTTCGTCGGTTATCGCCGATGACACTAAAACCTTTTGCGCGATCTGTGGTCCAGTTATCACTCGAGCATTAGCGATGGAACCCTGATGCTGCTAAATTGCCATCATTGGTTCTGAGTGCTCATGCCATGCGTATCGACGGTTTCTCATCGCAGTCCTATCCGATCAAGCGCACCCCGCGCAAGGCAGCGGTACGTGACGAGGCCATCGATGATGCCGAGGTGATCGAGGAGGTCGAAACCGCCCCTCAGGAAGCCACCGCCCGCCGTCGCAGCGGTGGCCTGCCAGCCCGCCAGCAGGACATGATTTTCCCCCGCGCCCGTGACCGCCGCACCGCTACCGCATTGGCCAGCTACCTGAGTACTGCCGGTTTTACCGACTGGGACATGGAAGTACTGGGGCTCGACCTGTACATTTAGTGGATGAGTCCATCACCACTGCCTTATTTTCTCGGTTGCCCGTCATGGAGCGAAAACGCCTGGCGCGACTACCTGTATCCCGCCGACGCCAACAGCGGTGAAATGCTCGGCTACTACAGCCAGGTGTTCAACGCCGTCGAGGGCAATACCACTTTCTACGCACGCCCCGCACCAGGCACTATTGCGCGCTGGGCGCAGATCATGCCCGAACACTTCCGCTTCACTGCCAAGTTTCCCCGGGACATCAGCCATGAAGGCGACCTGCGTGATCAGCTGGAACCGGCCTCTGACTTCACCCGCCTGATGGCCCCGCTGGGCCAGCGCGTAGCGCCGTACTGGCTACAGTTGCCGGCCCAGTTCAGCCCCGCACGGCTGGGCGAGCTTTGCCACTTCCTTGACGAAGTCGGAGTGCCGGTGGCCGTGGAGGTGCGCAACCAGGCTTTCTTCGCCAAGGGTGAAGAAGAGCGGTTGCTCAACCGCCTGCTGCATGAGCGCGGTGTGGAGCGTATCTGCCTGGACCCGCGCGCCTTGTTCAGCTGCACCTCTCGTGACCCTGCCGTGCTGCATGCGCAGGCTAAGAAGCCCAAAGTACCGCCTCGCCCGGCAGCCTTCACCCAGCACCCGCAGGTGCGCTTCATCGGCCACCCGCAGCTGGAGGCCAACGAGGCCTTTCTTACCCCTTGGGTGGACAAGATCGCCGCCTGGATCGAGGAAGGCCGCAACCCTTACATCTTCCTGCACACCTCGGACAACCAGCTGGCCGCGGCGCTGGCCCAGCGTTTTCATCAACGCCTGATGCAGCGCCTGCCGGGCCTTGCCGCGTTGCCGGAATTGCCGCGCACCCCCGCGGTCGAACAATTGGGGCTACTCTGACCTTCCCCTGACTGCCGGAGGTTGAACCATGGATGTGCAAACCCTGCGAGCCGAAGCCTTCAAGGCCCTGCACGAGCGTGACAGCGCCTTCGTCATCCCCAACCCGTGGGATGCCGGCTCGGCCAAGTTGCTGGCCAGCCTGGGCTTCGAGGCGCTGGCCACCACCAGTGCAGGCCTGGCTTTCAGCCTGGGCCGTCCGGACGCCGAAGGCGCCTTGAGCCTGGACGATACCCTTGATAATGCCGGGGAGATCGTCGATGCCACCCCGCTGCCGGTGGCTGCCGACTTGGAGAACGGCTTTGGTGACCTGCCCGAAGATTGTGCCCAGACCATCCTGCGCGCTGCCGAGGCTGGCCTGGTAGGCGGTTCCATCGAAGATGCCAGTGGCCGCAGTGAAGCGCCCATCTACGACTTCGGGCTGGCCGTGGAGCGCATTCGTGCAGCTGTGCAGGCAGCGCGTAGCCTGTCGTTCCCGTTCACCCTGTGCGCCCGGGCAGAGAACCTGCTGCACGGGCGCATGGACCTGGACGACACCATCCGGCGCTTGCAGGCCTATGCCGAGGCCGGTGCTGATGTGCTCTACGCGCCAGGGCTGCGTACTGTCGAGGAAATCCGCGCGGTGGTGCAGGCCGTCGCGCCACGGCCGGTGAATGTGCTGATGGGCATGGCGGGCGTGCCGCTGAGCGTCAACCAGTTGCAGGACCTGGGTGTACGCCGCATCAGCGTCGGCTCGTCGCTTGCCCGTGCTGCGTTGGGGGCCTTCCACCGGGCCGCGCTGGAGATTCGCGATGAGGGCACCTTCGGCTATGGGGAGCAGGCGCTGCCGTTCGCACAACTCAACGACCTGTTCCGCCGCTGATGAGGGCCGTGCTGGCGTTGCTGGCCAGCCTGTCGCTGCTTGCGGGGCTGGCCTGGCACCTGGATTGGCGGCTGCCCGCCGCGTGGAACCCGTGGGCGCCGCTGGACGTGCGTCAGCCCCCCAACCTGCTGACCCCATACAAGTTGTCCCGCCTTCGCGATGACCCGACGCTGTGTCGCCTGGCACTTCAAACCAGCCAGCTGCGCTACCGGGCACAAGCCGACAGTTCGGCTACTGCCAACTGCCCATTGCGGAATGTATGGCGTATCGACGGTGGTCAGGCGCGGCTCGGCGGCAGCTTCCTGGCCAGTTGTCCGTTGGCAGTGGCGTATGCACTGTTCGAAAACCATGGCCTGCAGCCTGTGGCGCAACGGGTGTTGGGGCAGCCGGTGGCTCAGGTCGACCACCTGGGCAGTTTTGCCTGCCGCAATGTCTACCACCGCAAGCAGGGCCGGCTGAGCCAGCACGCCACGGCCGATGCCCTGGACATCAGTGGCTTTCGCCTGCGAGACGGCCAGCGCATCGTCCTTGCGCGGGACTGGCAGGCGGGCGGGCAGAAAGCGGAATTCCTTCGTCAGGTGCAGCGGGCGGCCTGTGACAGCTTCAGCACGGTACTTGGGCCGGACTACAACGCTGCACACCACAACCACTTTCATGTGGACATGGGCCGCTGGCAGATCTGTCGCTGAGCGTGGGCGCGTTCAGGCGTGGGCGCGCACGTTGTTAAGCACCACCGGGCGTGCCCAGTGGATGTCGAACTCCAGGTCGTTCTGTTGCTTGGCCAGGGTGGTGTCATCGAACGGTTCGGGCGCCGGGTCCAGCAGGTTGGTCTCGAACTCGGCGATCGGCAGGAACAGCGAGCGCGGAGCAGGGCCGGGGCCGGGCTCGGCAATCGGGTGACCTTGGCTCATCACCACCGGGCGTAGCCAGCTGTTGCTGATATCGAGCTGGCGCTGCTGCTCGATCAGCTCGACTGCGCTGAACGGCTCGGGGGCGGGCGGCAGCAGGTTGGCTTCGAGTTCTGCCTTGGGCAGGAACAGTGGCTCGGGCGGTGCCACGATGGTGTCATGCACCGGGCAGGCACGCTGGGCGTCGATCAGAGCTAGCGCCCGGGCGCCGCCGATCGGCTCGCCACTGCTCTGGTCGAATTGCACGAACGACTGGCTGACGCTGTCTACGGGCTCTTCCTGCTGCTCGGCCATGGCCCGGGCAAAGAAATCCTGCCACAGGTGGCTGACGCCCCCGAGTGCCTGAGTGTTGTGCTGACTGTAGTTGCCGACAGGCGACAGGTAGGTCAAGCCGATGGGAAGAGTATCTGACATGGCAGTCGCGCGCGTTGTGCTCTGGCAGAATAGCGGGATATTGCCTGTATCGGCCGAAGTAGCCGATACATTAACGGCTGGGTTCAATTTCTAGGTGTGAATGATGGAAGAGCAGGGCACAGGTATCCGGGTCGAGGCGATGTCGGCTGAATTCGAGGCGCAAGCCGCTGCGTGGGCCGAGCGCCTTGAGTTGCCGCTGCAGGACGATGCTGCCGGGTTTGCCGTGCAGGTGGGCGTCGATGGCTTGCAGATCCAGCAATTGGGCCCGCAGGCACCGGGGCCGGTGCGGGTGGACTTTGTCGAAGGCCAGGCCGCGCACCGGCGCCTGTTCGGTGGTGGCAACGGGCAGATGATCGCCAAGGCGGTGGGCATTGCCCAGGGCGTGCGTCCGCAGGTGCTGGATGCAACTGCCGGGCTGGGCAAGGACGCGTTCGTGCTGGCCAGCCTGGGCTGCCAGATGACCCTGATCGAGCGCCAGCCGCTGATTGCCGCGTTGCTGGAGGATGGCCTGGCGCGGGCGCAGTCGGATGAAGAGGTGGGGCCGATCGTGGGGCGCATGCGCCTGCTGACCGGCAACGCCATCGAGCGCATGCGCGCCTGGGAAGGTGAGGCGCCCCAGGTGATCTACCTCGACCCGATGTTCCCGCACCGGGACAAGAGTGCGCTGGTGAAGAAGGAAATGCGTGTGTTCCGCCCATTGGTCGGTGATGACCTGGATGCCCCGGCCCTGCTCGAAGCTGCCCTGGCGCTGGCCAGCCACCGGGTGGTGGTGAAGCGGCCGCGCAAGGCGCCGATCATCGACGGGCCGAAGCCGAGCCACAGCCTGGAGGGCAAGTCGAGCCGGTATGACATTTACCCGAAGAAGGCCCTCAAGGCATGAGCTGAGAGCCTCGGTATCCTGTAGGAGCAACTATCTTATGTTGCCTGTAAGGGCCCTATCGCCGGCAAGCCAGCTCCCACAGGTACTGCACAGCCTTGAGGACAGTGCGATCAAGGTGGGCGCTGGCTTGCCGGCGATGGGGCCAGTCCTGGCAGCCTGATGTATCAGGGCTGGAACGCCCGCAGGAACACACCTACCACCTCGCGCACATGTGCCTCGGCCTCATCCCCCTCCAGCGGCCCCGCGCATCCCAGCAGCAACCGGTAATCCGGTGCGCCCTTGACCAGGCAGAAGAAGTGCTCCGCCGCACGCAGGGGGTTGTCGATACGCAACAGTCCGCGCTCATGCGCCCCTCGCAACAGTGCCTCCATCCCCGCCAGCACGCGCTTGGGCCCGGCTTCGTAGAAGTACTCGCCAAAGCTCGGGTCCAGGCTGCCCTGGGCCATGATCAAGCGGCTGAGCTTGACTGCCTCATCGCTGCTGATCAGCGCCTGGAAGCCACGGGCAATGGTCAGCAGCACCTCTTCCACCGGCACCCCCTCGGGGTACTCGAACAGCATGTCGGGCAACTGGATCTGGCAGGTTGCCATTACCGCCGAGCCGAAAAGCGTCTGCTTGTCGGTGAAGTGGCTATATACGGTGAGCTTTGAAACACCTGCCGCCGCAGCGACCGCATCCATGCTGGTGTTGGCGTAGCCGAGGCTGAGGAAAAGGGCTTTGGCTGCTTCGAGAATTGCCTCGCGTTTGGCCAGGTCCTTGGGCCGGCCCGGGCCGATGGGTGCGTCGTTGGACATTGTGGTCTGCATCTGGTTGAAGAATCGCTCATCTTAACGGGTCAGGCGCCAGCCTTCGAGTTGAACCGTTCTGGCGTGTCAGGCGAACAGGGCTTCGGCCATATCCTGCAAAAACCAGTGCATCCTACCTTCCCGGCGCCGGTTGCCTGACTTAATATACTCCCCAGTACAAATATTGAATGTACCCATCGCGAAAGGATTCATCATGTTGCGCCCTGCCTTGTTCATTGCTTTGTCTGCCGCTGCCGCGATGTTGCTGGCGGCGTGCGGCCAGGAAGCCGCCCCACCGGCTGCGCCACGCCCGGCGCTGGTGGTGCAGCCGCAGCCGGCCGAAGCCGCTGCCGACAGTTACCCCGGCGAAGTGCGTGCACGCTTCGAGCCGGAACTGGCTTTCCGCATAGGCGGCAAGGTCAGCAAGCGCCTGGTCGAGGAGGGGCAGCGGGTAAAGGCCGACCAGCCGCTGGCCGAACTGGACCCGCAGGATGTGCGCCTGCAACTGGAGGCCAACCGTGCCCAGCTGGCAGCCGCCGAGGCCAACCTGTCGCTGGTGCGCGCCGAGCGCGATCGCTACCAGAAGCTGCTGGACCGGCAAATGGTCAGCCATTCCCAGTTCGATAACGCCGAAAATCTCTACCGTGCCGGCCTGGCCCGGCTGAAACAGGCCAAGGCCGAGTTCGACGTGGCTGGTAATCAGGCTGAATATGCTGTGCTGCGCGCACCCCAGGCCGGGGTGATCGCCAAGCGCCAGGTGGAAGTGGGCCAGGTGGTCGGCGCAGGGCAGACCGTGTTCACCCTGGCCGCAGATGGCGAGCGGGAAGTCGCCATCGGCCTGCCGGAGCAGCAGTTCGCCCGCTTTGCCGTGGGCCAGCCGGTGAGCGTGGAGCTATGGTCGCACCCGCAGGAGCGCTTCCAGGGGCGTATCCGCGAGCTGTCACCGGCTGCCGACCCACGTTCGCGCACTTTCGCTGCCCGTATTGCCTTTACCTCGGCCGCCACCCCGGCGGAGCTGGGCCAGAGCGCCCGGGTGTTCATCGCCCACGAAGGGCTGATCCCGTTGGCGGTGCCCCTGTCGGCAGTCACAGCGGAAAACGGCCAGGCCTACGTCTGGCGGGTCAACAAGGACAGCCGCCTGGAGCGGGCAGTGGTGCGCCTGGGGCCCTACGGCGCCGACAGCGTACCCGTGCTCGAAGGCCTCGCCCCCGGCGACTGGGTTGTCGCCGCGGGTGGCCATGTATTGCGCGAGGGCCAGGAGATACGCCCCGTGGACCGTACCAACCGCGTAGTGAACCTGACGGCCAAGGAGTAAGTCCCGATGGGTTTCAACCTTTCTGCCTGGGCGCTGCGCAACCGCCAGATCGTCCTGTTCCTGATGATCCTGCTGGCGGCCATTGGCGCCATGTCCTACACCAAGCTCGGCCAGAGTGAGGACCCGCCGTTCACCTTCAAGGCCATGGTCATTCGTACCCTGTGGCCCGGTGCCACCGCTGAGGAAGTGTCGCGTCAGGTCACCGAGCGCATCGAAAAAAAGCTGATGGAAACCGGCGAGTACGAGCGGATCGTCTCGTTCTCCCGCCCGGGCGAATCGCAGGTCACCTTCATGGCCCGCGACTCGCTGCATTCCAAGGACATCCCCGAGCTGTGGTACCAGATCCGCAAGAAGGTCGCGGACATCCGCCACACCTTGCCGCCGGAGATCCAGGGCCCGTTCTTCAATGACGAGTTCGGCACCACCTTCGGCAATATCTATGCACTGACCGGTGAGGGCTTCGACTACGCGGTGCTCAAGGACTATGCCGACCGTATCCAGATCCAGTTGCAGCGGGTCAAGGACGTGGGCAAGGTCGAGCTGATCGGGCTGCAGGACGAGAAAATCTGGATCGAGCTATCCAACGTCAAGCTGGCCACCCTCGGCGTGCCGCTGGAGGCCGTGCAGCAGGCCCTGCAGGAGCAGAATGCGGTCAGCACCGCCGGTTTCTTCGAAACGCCCAGCGAGCGCCTGCAACTGCGGGTGAGCGGGCGCTTCGACAGCGTCGAGCAGATCCGCCAGTTCCCCATCCGCATAGCTGAACGCACCTTCCGTATCGGCGATGTGGCCGAGGTGCACCGCGGCTTCAACGACCCGCCCGCACCGCGCATGCGCTTCATGGGCGAGGATGCCATTGGCCTGGCGGTTTCGATGAAAGACGGCGGCGACATCCTGGTGCTGGGCAAGGCATTGGAAATCGAGTTCGAGCGCCTGGCACGCAGCCTGCCGGCCGGCATGGAACTGCGCAAAGTCTCGGACCAGCCGGCGGCGGTCAAGGCCGGCGTGGGCGAGTTTGTCCAGGTGCTGGTCGAGGCGCTGGTCATCGTGCTGTTGGTGAGTTTCTTCTCGTTGGGCTTGCGCACGGGGCTGGTGGTGGCGCTGGCCATCCCGTTGGTGCTGGCCATGACCTTCGCCGCCATGCACTACTTCGGTATCGGCCTGCACAAGATCTCCCTCGGCGCGCTGGTGCTGGCCCTGGGCTTGTTGGTCGATGATGCGATCATTGCCGTGGAGATGATGGCGATCAAGATGGAGCAGGGCTACGACCGCCTCAAGGCGGCCAGCTACGCCTGGAGCAGCACCGCGTTCCCGATGCTCACCGGCACCCTGATCACGGCGGCGGGCTTCCTGCCCATCGCCACGGCGGCCTCCAGTACGGGCGAGTACACCCGTTCGATTTTCCAGGTGGTGACCATTGCCTTGCTGACCTCCTGGGTGGCCGCCGTGGTATTCGTGCCTTACCTGGGCGAGCGCCTGCTGCCGGACCTGGCCAAGCTGCATGCCTCCCGTCATGGCAAGGACGGCCACTCGCCAGACCCTTACGCCACACCGTTCTACCAGCGTGTACGGCGTGTGGTGGAGTGGTGTGTGCGGCGGCGCAAGACGGTGATCCTGCTGACCATTGCCGCCTTTGTCGGCAGTATCCTGCTGTTCCGTTTCGTGCCCCAGCAGTTCTTCCCGGCCTCAGGGCGCCCGGAGTTGATGGTCGACCTGAAACTGGCCGAGGGTGCCTCGCTGGCCAACACTGCCGAGCGGGTCAAGCAACTGGAGGTGTTGCTCAAGCAGCAGGAAGGTATCGACAATTACGTGGCCTACGTGGGCACCGGTTCGCCGCGTTTCTACCTGCCACTGGACCAGCAGCTGCCGGCGGCCAGCTTCGCCCAGTTCGTGGTACTGGCCAAGTCGATGGAAGACCGCGAGCGCCTGCGCAGCTGGCTGATCAGCACCATGGACCAGCAGTTCCCCGACCTGCGTGCCCGGGTCACCCGCCTGGAAAACGGCCCGCCCGTGGGGTACCCAGTGCAGTTCCGGGTGACTGGCGAGCACATCGAGAAGGCCCGTGCGCTGGCCCGTGAAGTGGCCGACAAGGTGCGCCAGAACCCGCATGTGGTGAACGTGCACCTGGACTGGGAAGAGCCGAGCAAGGCGGTGTTCCTCGAGATCGACCAGGACCGCGCCCGTGCCTTGGGCGTGAGCACCGCTCACCTGTCGAGCTTCCTGCAAAGCTCGCTGACCGGCACCACGGTCAGCCAGTATCGCGAGGACAACGAGTTGATCGAGATCCTGCTGCGCGGCACCCGGCAGGAACGCAGCGAGCTGGGCAACCTCGGCAGCCTGGCACTGCCGACCGACAATGGCCAGAGCGTGGCGTTGTCGCAGGTCGCGACTCTGGAGTACGGCTTCGAGGAGGGCATCATCTGGCACCGTAACCGCTTGCCGACGGTGACCGTGCGCGCCGATATCTACGACAAGGAGCAGCCGGCGACGCTGGTGAAACAGATAGAACCGACCCTGCGTGACATTCGTGCCAAGCTGCCGGATGGATATTTGCTGGAAGTGGGCGGCACGGTCGAGGACTCCGAGCGCGGGCAGAAGTCGGTGAATGCCGGCATGCCGCTGTTCGTGGTGGTGGTGCTGAGCTTGCTGATGATCCAGCTGCGCAGCTTCTCGCGCACGGTGATGGTGTTCCTCACTGCGCCGCTGGGGCTGATTGGCGTGACCTTGTTCTTGCTGGTATTCCGCCAGCCGTTCGGCTTTGTCGCCATGCTTGGCACCATTGCCCTGGCGGGGATGATCATGCGCAACTCGGTGATCCTGGTGGACCAGATCGAGCAGGACATCGCGGCGGGGCTGGATCGCTGGCAAGCGATCATCGAAGCCACGGTGAGGCGCTTCCGCCCGATCGTGCTGACTGCTCTGGCGGCGGTGCTGGCGATGATCCCGTTGTCGCGCAGTGTGTTCTACGGGCCTATGGCGGTGGCGATCATGGGCGGGTTGATCGTGGCCACCGTGCTTACCCTGCTGTTCTTGCCGGCGTTGTATGCGGCTTGGTTCAGGGTGAAGAAGGGCTGAAGGCCGCAGGGGAGGGCTTTGCCCTCCTTTCGCGACACAAGGCCGCTCCCACAAAGGTCCTGCATTCGCCGATCAATGTGGGAGCGGCCTTGTGTCGCGATGGGCTGCAAAGCAGCCCCCAGGGGCCCTCAGAGGGCGCCGAAGACCTTCTTGGCCAGGCTGGTAGCCGCTTCAGCCGGGTTCTGGCGAATGCTCTGCTCCTGCTTGGCAATCATCTCGAACAGGCCATCCAGTGCCTTTTCAGTCACGTAGTTCTCGATGCTGGCGCTCTTGGCATCGACCACACCCAACGCCACTGCCTGCCCGGCAAAGTTGTTGTACTGCTGAGCCAGGCCAACCTTGTCGGTAGCCTGCTTGACGATCGGCAGGAACTTGGCGCGGATCTGCTCGCGGCTGCTCTTGTTCAGGTACTGGGTGGCCGAGTCGTCACCGCCGGCGAGGATGCCCTTGGCATCGGTCACGCTCATGTTCTTCACGGCATCTACCAGAATCGCCTGGGCCTGCGGCACGGCAGCCTCGGCGGCCTTGTTCATGCTGGTTTCCAAGGCCTCGACCTGTTCACCCTTGCCGAACATCTTCATCGCCTTGGCGGCCTTGCCCAGGTTGCCAGGCAGTTCGATGCGCACGTCGGGGTTGTCGCTGAAGCCGCCCGGGGTGCTCAGCTGCTTGACGGCCAATTGTGCGCCTTGGGTCAGTGCATCCTTCAGGCCGCCAGTGGCATCTTTCTGGGTCAGATCGCCAAGCGACAGGGCCAGGGCACTGGCCGACAGCAGCAGGCCGGCACACAGGGTGGTGAAGCGCAGGGAAGTGCGGATCATGAAGCTTTCCTTGTAAACAGATGAAATACGGGTGTCAGCGGACCGGATCGACCTTGATCCGCACGGGCTGAGGGTCACTGCCGTCGAGCATGACACCGTGGTGCTCGGTGTTTATGAACAGCAGCTTGCCGTCCAGCTCGATGCGCGCGCTTACCGCATAGCGGTGGCCTGGCTTGACCTGGGCCGGGTCGTAGATGAGGTGGAATGGCAGCGGTACGTTGCCTTTGACCGGGCCAGCCTGGCGGGCCAGGGTAACCGCCGGGGCGTCCATCAGCGAGACGTCCTGCAGCTCCACGCTGAGGGTGGCGGCCGGTGGCAGGGCACTGCGTTGCAGGTAGAAGACTTCGCCATCCAGGCTGGCCTGGTTGGACGGGGTATGGCTGGAGCAGGCTGCTAGCAAGGATGCGCAACACAGCATAAAGAGCTTTTTCATGGTATCTCCGAAGTCCTTGGCGTTGGCTTGTGGCCAACCCCAGGGACTTTAGCGGATTTCTTCTGGTGGGTCCTTGATGAAGATGCGACAAGGAGGGGGAGAGCAAGGCGAAGCGCGATATTCAGCTACGGCGCGGCGGTCGCAGGCTGATTGCCTCAAGTTCGGTAACGCTTTGAAGGGTCAGGCCGCGCAGCGTTCTCCCGGCGTACGGGGTCATGGTATGTGGGTCGTAGTAGGACACGCGCAGATGCAAGGGTTCGTCGTCATTGACTGTGTTGCCATCCAGGTACGTGGTAAGCGTCACAGGTCCCTGTGTCGGCCACAGGGCGGCACCGGCAATGTAGCTGGAGCTTCTGTTGCTGTAACCGTCTTCCTGGGTCCGATACAGGCCGAACGTCATGAGCGCCTGTGGCCTTAGCAACTCTTCGGGAATCTCGATGATGTTCTTCATCTCGATGATCGCGGGCGTCAGGGGCTGCTGACTTTGCTCGCCAGGCTGGGCGGGTATCCTCAGGACCATGGGAGGGTTTGGCTCAGGCTGGTTGATTGCAAGTGGCATCGACAGGCTCAAGCTGTTTGGCTCTTCATTGACGCCAACACCATAACTGGCTACTAGCGTTGGTTCGGCACCTTCCGGCAGGCTATTGCGGTCCAGCAGCAAGTTGAAAGGCATTGCGACGCCAAGCGTCTGGCACCCCCAGGCGGCCAGGATGATCTTGTTCTCATCCGTGCCCAACTGTACGCGTACGCCAAGGTGCGGTGCGCCTTCAGCTGTATGGATGCACGACGGGACAAGCACGGTCCCGCGGATCTCGATGAAGTTGGCGGGTAGCATGTTGGTTTTCCTCGGTTCGGTCATGGGTACAGGCGCCAGTCACTCAGCGAGGTTGTCGCTGAACTGGCGACCGTTTTCGGTGGCAATCTGGTCGACAGTCACCCGTTGTGTACCCGATACCGTGGCTGGTTCTATCGAGTGACGGCTGGTGGTGATGTAGCGCAGTTGGCCGTCTATCTCGATGCGCGCGGCGAGGGCATAGCTGCGGCGTGGGTCGATAAGGCTGGTATCAAACGTCAGCGGCAGATTGATCGGCATCAGGCCGCCACAGCGCAGACGCAACTCGGCAAGGCTGATGGAGCGCGCATCTGCCTTCGAAATATCGATCAGCTTCAATTCAACCAGGCCGGACGGTGCGAGCGTGTTATCGCCAGAGGAAACGATTTCAACGTCCAGCGTCTTCATTTGAGACATGTTGGTGCTCCTTGAGAGGGATGTGCTGAAGTAGCACCGTGATCCTGGTCCCTCCCAAGGGCTGAGAGCAGCCTGAAAAGCTACCGCTGTATAACCTCCGCAGGCTCATCGCGGTGCAATGCCACCTGGCGGATCGACAGGCGCAGTTCCGCAGACAGCACGCGCTTGGCCACGCCTTCGGCCAGCTCGCCGAGCTTGTCGCGATAACCGAGCTTGCCCTGGGGGTCTGCATGTAGCACGCCTTGCTCGACCAGCGTCTGGATAAAGTGGCGGAACAGGGTCTTGTCGAAGAACTCCGGGGCGTTCAGGCCGTGCAGGATCGACAGGCGCTGGGCCATCATCACGCACAGGTCTTCCAGCTCTTCGGCGCTGAGGCTGTTCTGCCCGCTGTTGAGCAACAGCGAGGTGGCCATGTAGAAACGCTGCAGGGTCTGGGTGATAGTGCGGGCGAGCAGGGTCAGCAACACGAACTGCCGCGAGCTGGGCGCCGGGCGAATGTAGATGGCGTTGTCCTGGCGCAGCAGCCCTTGCTCGACCAGTGCGGCCAGCCACTGGTCGATCACCGCATCCAGTTGTTCCGGCGTCCAGCGCAGGAACAGTTCGGCCTGCAGGTAGGGATACAGCGCGTGTACATACTGGCCCAGCAGTTCGCGGCTCATGCGCGAGCTGCTGAGGAAGAAGCTGGCCAGCAGCGCCGGCAGGGCGAAGATGTGCAGCACGTTGTTGCGGTAATAGGTCATCAGTACCGCGTTGCCTTCATCCAGGTACAGGATGCGGCCCAGGGCGTCCTTCTGCTCGGCCACCAGGTTCATCCCGCGCACGTGCTCGATCAGCGCCTGGCCGTCGCCGTCGGGCAGGGTGGTGTGCGGCGAGTAGGGTACCTGGCGTAGCAAGGCCAGGTACAGGTCGAGCACGCGGGTCAGGGCGCGCTCGTCCAGGGCCAGGCGGCTGGTGGACAGCAGCGCCAGCGCCACCAGGTTGACCGGGTTGATAGCGGCCGCCTCGTTGAGGTGGCGGGCAACGGTTTCGCCCAGGCGGGTGGTGGTGGCGTTGAGCCAGGCCGGGCGGTACTGCGGGCCGTGGTCCTGTTCACGCCAGCCGGGTTGTTGCTGGTCGAGGAAACCGGCCAGGCGGATCGGCTCGCCAAAGTTCACGTACACCTGGCCAAATCGCTGCCTGAGCGCGCCGAACACCTTGAAGATATCGAAGATCGACTCTTTCTTCTTGCTGGCACCGCGCAGCTCGCCCAGGTAGGTGCGGCCTTCGAGCACGCGCTCGTAGCCGATGTAAACCGGCACGAAAACGATCGGCGTACGCGATGAACGCAGGAAGCTGCGCAGGGTAATGGCCAGCATCCCGGTGCGCGGCTGCAGCATGCGCCCGGTGCGCGAGCGCCCGCCTTCGACGAAGTACTCGACCGGAAAGCCCTTGGTGTACAGGGTGTGCAGGTACTCGTTGAAGACCGCGGTGTACAGCGGGTTGCCCTTGAACGTGCGGCGCATGAAGAAGGCGCCGCCACGGCGTAGCAGGTTACCCACCAGTGGCATGTTGAGGTTGATGCCCGCGGCCACGTGCGGCGGCGTCAGGCCGTTGCGAAACAGCAGGTACGACAGCAGCAGGTAGTCGATGTGGCTGCGGTGGCACGGCACATAGATCACTTCGTGGCCGGGTGCGATGCCTTGCACCTGCTCGATGTGGTTGACCTTGATGCCGTCGTAGATCTTGTTCCAGAACCAGCTCAGTACCACTTCGAGGAAGCGGATCGCGGTGTAGGTGTAGTCTGAGGCAATCTCGTTGCCATAGCGCAGGGCCTGGGCTTCGGCCTTGGCCAGCGGCAGGTTTTCCCGCTGCGCCTCATCGACGATGGCCTGGCGCACCTGGGGCGCGTGGATCAGGCCTTTGACCAGGTTGCGCCGGTGCGAGATGTCCGGGCCGATGACTGCGGTCTTCAGGTTGCGAAAGTGCACGCGCATCAGGCGCTGGGCCATGCGTACGGTGCGTTCGTGGCCCTTGTTGTGCTGTACCAGTTCGCGCAGGTGAATGGGCGCGGAGAACTGCACCCGGGTCTTGCGCCCGAGGATCAGTACGGTCAGCAGCCGGCGCAGGCGCCCGGTAACCGCCCAGCTGTCGGCGAACAGCAACTTCCACGGGCTGGATTCACTTGCCGGGGTCTGCCCCCAGAACACACTGACCGGAATGATCTGCGCATCCTCTTCGGCATGCTGGCTGATGGCGGCGACCAGGCGCTCCAGGGTGGGTGGGGCGCCGCGCTTGTCATGGCGGCCGAGCCAGTCCGGGTCCGGGGTGAGGTAGAAGAATGCCGCAGGTTCCTGCAGCGGGCCAACCGCCACCGGCAGCACCGGGCGCGGCAGGCCTGCCTTGGTGCATTCATGGTCGAGCACGGCCAGGTCGGTGAGCGCGGGCGAGGGCAAGGCATAGAACACCGGCCGGCTGCGGTCGAGCTTGAGGGTGAGGGAGGACTGGTTGATGGTCTCGGAGCGCACCCACAGGTACAACAGGCGACGCAGGGCGCCGAAGATCAGGCGGCGCAGGGGGGAACGGGTCATGGGGTGTGTGCCCTGGGGGTGGTTTTCAGGTGGGTATCCAGCCAATTAGTCTGCCGTATCCGCGCAAGTTCAGCAAAAATCGCCGAACGGCGCGACGGTCATCAAATTTTTTTGTTCTGTGTCATATACTCGGCCTGCCACTTGCAAGATATTTGCGCAAGCGGCGTCGACACAGGGAGGGACTCTGTGTCTGCAAGGCGATCTTCACAATAAAAATCCGGAGTAGTTCAGATGTCGTCTCGTGAGACTGGGAATGTAAAGTGGTTCAACGATGCCAAGGGTTATGGCTTCATTCAGCGCGAAGGTGGTGCGGATGTATTCGTCCACTATCGGGCGATCCGCGGTGAGGGGCATCGTACCCTGGTCGAAGGTCAGCGGGTGGAGTACGCCTGCGTGCAGGGCCAGAAAGGCCTGCAAGCCGAGGACGTGGTAGGCCTCTGAGCCTCATGCGGTAAGGCTTGTTGTGGGAGCTGGCTTGCCGGCGATCACCGGCGAAGCCGGTGCCAGGCACCGTGTTGCCTGCATCGCCGGCAAGCCGGGCTCCCACAAAGAATGCAGTGCATTCAGGTGCGCCAGGTGATTTCCTCTTCACCGTCGGCGCTGATGCGGACCCAGCGGTCGGCATCTTCTTCCCCATCTTCCTCCACCCAGCCACCTGGCGCGCAGCGCACTTCCACGCCCAGTGCGGCAAATGCGGCGCGGGCGCAGGCAACGTCATCGGCCCACGGCGTCTGGTCGCTTTCCAGGTACAGGCTGTTCCATTTCCCTACAGCCTTGGGTAACCAGGTGACCGGAATGTTACCGGCCTGGCATTTGAAGGTATGGCCTTTCTGCTTCCATTCGCTGCATGGGCCGATTGCCTGGGCGAGCCACTCGGCAATCTGCTTGTGGTCGACGTCGGCGTCCTTCAGGTAGATCTCGATATCAGGTTGGCGCATAAGGGCTCCGGGTGTGCTCAGTCTTGGCGCACGAAATAGTCATAACGCATGGAAACCGTGACCTCGAACGGCTCGGGCTGGTCAATCACCCGGGCACGCTTCTCGGCACTGGCGCGCCAGCCGTGCGGGGTCATGGCCAGCAGGTCGGCGCGGGCCTTGGGCGCGGCCAGGCTCAGGCGGAACTCCAGGGTTTCGCTGTGAGCGTGGACCATGCCTTCGGGGACCAGGGCCAGGTGTTTGTCGTCGGCGTAAGGGCGTACTTCATCGTAGAGCACTTCGCGCAGCTCCATCAGGTGGCCGCTGGTGGGGCCGACCCGCATCAGGCCGCCGCCCGGGCTGAGCAGGCGCTTGGCCTCGGCCCAGTCCAGCGGGCTGAATACGCTGGCGATGAACTGGCAGCTGGCGTCGGCAAGCGGCACGCGGGCCATGCTGGCGACCATCCAGGTAACCTCGGGCGCTCGGCGGCAAGCACGCTTGACCGCCTCACGGGAGATGTCCAGGGCGTAGCCGTCGGCGGCCGGCAGGGCCTGGGCGATCTGCGCGGTGTAGTAACCCTCGCCACAGCCGATGTCCAGCCAGGCACCGGGCTGGCGCTCGGCGGCCAGCTCAGCCAGGCGGCGCGCCACCGGCGCGTAGTGGCCGGCGTCGAGGAAATCGCGGCGGGCTTCGACCATGGCCTGGTTGTCACCCGGGTCGCGGCTGTTCTTGTGCTGCACCGGCAGCAGGTTCAGGTAACCCTGGCGGGCGCGGTCGAAGCGGTGGCCGGCCGGGCACACCACACCGTTGTCGAGCCGGCTCAGCGGTGCCTGGCAAAGAGGGCAGGCGAGCATCAGGCGAGCAACCGGACCAGGGTCTGGTAATAGATTTCGGTCAGCAGGTCGAGATCGCTGGCCAGGATCCGCTCATCCACCTGGTGGATGGTGGCGTTGACCGGGCCGAGCTCGACCACCTGGGTGCCCATGGTGGCAATGAAGCGCCCATCGGAGGTACCGCCGCTTGTCGACGGCTGGGTGTCGCGGCCGGTGACGCCCTTGATGCTGGCCGAGACGGCGTCCAGCAATTCGCCCGGTTCGGTAAGGAATGGCAGGCCCGACAACGCCCAGTCGATCGACCAGTCCAGCTCATGCTTGTCGAGGATCGCCGACACCCGCGCCTGCAGGCCTTCGACGGTGGACTCGGTAGAGAAACGGAAGTTGAACAGGGCGGTCAGCTCGCCGGGGACCACGTTGGTGGCGCCGGTGCCGGAATTGAGGTTGGAGATCTGGAAACTGGTCGGCGGGAAGAACGCGTTGCCTTCGTCCCAGTGCTCGGCCGCCAGTTCTGCCAGGGCCGGAGCGGCCAGGTGGATCGGGTTGCGCGCCAGATGCGGGTAGGCCACATGGCCCTGCTTGCCGCGCACGGTCAGCTTGGCGCCCAGCGAGCCACGGCGGCCATTCTTGACCACGTCACCCAGCAGGGTGGTGCTGGAGGGTTCGCCGACGATGCACCAGTCCAGGCGCTCGTTGCGTGCTTTCAGGCGCTCGACCACGGCCTTGGTGCCATGGTGGGCCGGGCCTTCCTCGTCGCTGGTGATCAGGAACGCGACCTTGCCGCGGTGATCCGGGTAGTCCTGCACGAAGCGCTCGCTGGCAATCACCATGGAGGCCAGGCTGCCTTTCATGTCGGCGGCGCCGCGACCGCAGAGCATGCCGTCGGCGTCGATCAGCGCTTCGAACGGCTCATGCTGCCATTGCTGCACCGGGCCGGTGGGTACCACGTCGGTGTGGCCGGCGAAGCACAGCACCGGGCCATCCTGGCTGCCGTGGGTGGCCCAGAAATTGTCGACGTCCTCGATGCGCATCGGCTCGAGCTGGAAGCCTACGGCGCCCAAGCGGTTCATCATCTGCGCCTGGCAGTCGGCGTCGACGGGGGTGACCGAGGGGCGGCGGATCAGGTCGCAGGCCAGTTGAAGGGTAGGCGAGAGCTCGGCAGGGGCCGTCATGGGGAACTCCGGGGCAAGGCAAGGCGGGGAAATCTGAGGGCGTTATCTTATATCAAATGGTTTCAGGCGGCACGGCCCATTCGCGGGCACGCCCGCTCCCACAGGTACTGCATGGCGTTGAATGCCGGTGACAGACCTGTGGGCGCGGGCGTGCCCGCGAATGGGCTGCAAAGCAGCCCCGGCAATCTCAGGCCTGCTGCGGCTCGGCGGCCTTTTCCCCAGGCTTGGGCAGCGAAGACAGGAACGCCATCACCAGCGCCGCCACATAAGGCAACGATTGCACCAGCAACATCGCCACCCAGAAGCGCATGTCCGAACTCGGCAGCCCCTGTACCAGGTAAATGCCCAGCGCTGCGCCCCACAGCAGCAACATGATGAACAGCTCTTCCCGCGCCTCGGAAATCGCCACCAGCAGCCCGTGGCTGTCGGCGTTCTTCGGTGTGCGGAAGAACGGCATGCTGCTGGTGAAGAACCCGTACAGCACCGCCTTGGCGATGGTATGCGACAGTGCCAACCCGGCCAGCGCCGCAGCAAAGGCATCTTTCAGGTTCACCCCTACCGCGCGGCGGTAGAGGAAGATGATCTTGCCGACCTTGAAGAAGAACAGTGCCAGCGGCGGAATGGCAAAGATCATCAGCGGTGGGTCGACCCGGTGCGGCACAATGATCATCGCCGCCGACCACAGCAGCGCGCCGATGGTGAAGAAGATGTTCATGCCATCGGCGATCCACGGCAGCCAGCCGGCCAGGAAGTGGTAGCGCTGGCCGCGGGTCAGCTCGCTGCCCTTGCCGCGCAGCAGGGCGCTGGCGTGGTGCTTGATGATCTGGATGGCGCCGTAGGCCCAGCGGAAGCGTTGCTTCTTGAAGTCGATGAAGGTGTCGGGCATCAGGCCCTTGCCGTAGCTGTTGTGGGCATAGGCGGCCGACAGGCCCTTTTCGAATACCCGCAAGCCCAGTTCGGCGTCCTCGCAGATGCACCACTCGGCCCAGCCCAACTCTTCCAGCACGCTGCGGCGGGTCATGGTCATGGTACCGTGCTGGATGATCGCGTCACGGTCGTTGCGGGTGACCATGCCGATGTGGAAGAAGCCCTTGTACTCGCTGTAGCACAGCTTCTTGAAGGCGCTTTCGTGCTGGTCGCGGTAGTCCTGCGGCGACTGCACCACGGCAATCTTCGGGTCGGCGAAGTGCGGCACCATGTGCTTGAGCCAGTTGCGGTCGACGCAGTAGTCCGAGTCGATCACCGCGATCACCTCGGCGTCTTTGGCGGTGTGCGGGATCAGGTAGTTCAGTGCGCCGCCCTTGAAACCGGCCAGGGGCGCGACGTGGAAGAACCTGAAGCGCTCGCCGAGCTTCTCGCAATGGGCCTTGAGCGGCTCCCACACGGCCGGGTCCTTGGTGTTGTTGTCGATCACCAGCACTTCGTAGTCTGGGTAATCCAGCGCTGCCAGTGCATCGAGGGTCTGTTTGACCATCTCCGGCGGCTCGTTGTAGCACGGCACATGCACCGATACCTTGGGCCGGTAGGCGCTATCGGCCTGCACCGGCAGGAACTCGCGCCGGCGCTTGTGTATCCATACTGCCTCGGCCAGTTCGTGGGCCTCGGTCAGCAGCACGATGAACACGCCCAGCGCGCCGAGGGCAAGCAGCACGCCTACGGTCAGGCTGAACCAGGTGCTGTATTGCTGGCTGTAGTCGTAGGCGATCCATACCAGCACCGACCCGCACAGGAAGGTGATGAAGGTCAGGAAGGTGCGGCCGCGCTGGCGCAGGGCCGAACCGTCGATGAATAGTACCATCAGGGCGATCATCGCCAGCACTACCGAGGCCACCGCCAGGGCGCGCCATTGCGGTATTGCCACCACCGGGCCGTCAAAGTTGAATTTTTGCTGGCGTTCGGCGTTGTACACGCCCCAGTAGGCGCCCACCGAGCCTTCGTCGCTGGCCTTCCACGGCTGGTCGTAGGCTTCGATGACGAAGTAATTGTAACCACGGCGGTTGAGGGTGTTGACCAGGGTACGCAGGTATATGGCCTGGTCAGCCTGGGTGGCATCGGCGCCGCCGCGCATGCGGCCGTTGCTCGGCCAGCCGACTTCCGACAGCAGCAGGGGTTTGCGCGGGAACTGGTGCTTCAGCTCGCGGGCACGGTCGAGCACGAACTCGACCGAATCCTTCATCGGCACGAACTCCCAGTACGGCAGGATGTGCGCGGCAATCAGGTCGACGTGCTTGGCCAGCTGCGGGTTTTCCTTCCAGATGTGCCATTGCTCACTGGTGGTCACCGGCACCTTGACCGCTGCGCGTACTCGGTCCAGGTACTTGATCAGGTTTTCCGGGGTGACTTCTTCGCGGAACAGCGCCTCGTTGCCGACCACCACCCGCACCACGCTGCGCGAGGTGTTGGCCAGCTGGATGGCCGTGGCGATTTCGCGTTCGTTGCGCTCCAGGTCCGGGCTGATCCAGATGCCCAGCGTCACCCGCAGGCCGAATTCCTCGGCCAGGCGCGGGATATCCGCCTGGGTGCCCTCCACGGTGTAGATCCGGATGCTGTCGGTCAGTTTGCTCAACTGTTCCAGGTCCTGGCGCATCTCGTCGTCACTGGGGTACTGGCCCTTCTGCGGGCTTTCGCCCAGGCGGAACGGTGAATACGAGAAGCCAGAGATCTGCTCTGGCCAGGCGGGGGCGGAGACCGGGCGGTTGATCAGTGCCCAGAACCCGGTGAACAACGCGGCGATGGCCAGGACCACGACCAGGTTCAGGCCGAATTTACGTGAAGACATTGTCGTCCATATGTGTCGAAGTGATAGGACATTAAAGCAGGGTTGGTAGTCTCTTTCCTAACGATGCAGGCCATGGGCCCGCTGGCATATAATGCGCGCCGGTTTTTTGGGGTATGAACATGAGCACAGAAGATCCACGCTTCGCCGGCGTTGCCCGGCTGTATGGCGACCAGGGGTTGCACCGTCTGGGCCAGGCCCATGTGGCCGTGGTCGGTATTGGCGGGGTAGGCTCGTGGGCGGCGGAAGCGCTGGCACGCAGTGGCGTGGGCGAGATCACCCTGTTCGACCTTGACGATGTGTGCGTCAGCAACACCAACCGCCAGGCCCATGCCTTGGAAGGGCAGGTGGGGCGGCCCAAGGTCGAGGTCATGGCCGAGCGCCTGCGGGCGATCAACCCGGCGTGCACGGTGCATGCAGTGGCCGACTTCGTCACCCGCGACACCATGGTCGACTACATCACCGAGAACCTCGACTGTGTGATCGACTGCATCGACAGCGTCATGGCCAAGGCGGCGCTGATTGCCTGGTGCCGGCGGCGCAAGATCGCCATCGTCACCACGGGGGGCGCCGGTGGGCAGATCGACCCGACACAGATCCAGATCGCCGACCTGAACAAGACCTTCAACGACCCGCTGGCCTCGCGGGTGCGCTCCACCCTGCGCCGCGACTACAACTTCTCGCGCAATGTCAGCCGCAACTATGGCGTGCCATGCGTGTTCTCCAGTGAACAGCTGCGCTACCCCAAGGGCGATGGCAGCGTTTGCTTGCAGAAAAGCTTCGTGGGCGAGGGCGTGCGGCTGGACTGCTCGGGTGGCTTTGGCGCGGTGATGATGGTGACCGCGACCTTTGGCATGGTGGCGGCGAGCAAGGCGGTGGAAAAACTGGTAGCGGGGGCGCGGCGGCCTTCGGAGCGGGTCAAGCCTGAATAGACCGCGTGGGCTTCTTCGCGGGCTTGCCCGCTCCCACAGGTACCGCATCTCTCTCAAGAAAGGTGAAAGTCCTGTGGGAGCGGGCGAGCCCGCGAAGAAGCCAGCACCGATTCAACGGTTGGACGCCAGCTCTGCCATCCGCTGCAACACCGCATGCAGCCCATTGCTGCGCGACGGCGAAAGCTGGCGCTCCAGGCCCAGCTGAGTGAACCACTCACGCAGATCGAGCCCGGCAAGTTCTTCACTGGCCAACCCCTGCACCCGCACCAGCAACAACGCCAGCAGCCCGCGCAACAGGCGTGCATCGCTGCTGGCCTTGAACCGCCACAAACCCTCGGCCTGCTCGGCCACCAGCCATACCAGGCTTTCGCAGCCATGCACCCGGTTGGCCTCGGTCTTTTCAGTATCAGCCAGCGGTTCCAGCCGATCGCCCCACTGCATCAGCAGCCGCGCACGCTGTTCCCAACCCTTGCCCTGCTCGAAAGCTTCCAGCGCCTGGCGCGCCTGATCGGGCAAGGTCATCGCAACAGCTCCAGGCCTTGATCCAACGCCTCGAAGAAACGCTGCAAGTCATCGCTGTCGTTATACAGCCCCAATGACACGCGGATCGCGCCCTCCAGGCCCAGGCCCTGCAGCAGCGGCATGGCACAGTGGTGCCCGGCACGCACGGCAATGCCTTGCTCGGTCAGCAGGTGGGCGATGTCGGCGTTGTGCACGCCTTCGATGACGAAACTGGCAAGGGCCGCCTGTGGCGTCCCCAGGATGCGCACGCCATCGCGGTCTGCCAGGCCGCGCAGCAGGTGCTGGTGCAGGCTGGTTTCATGGGCTTCGAGTGCCTGGGCATCGAGGCTGGCCAGGTAGTCCAGGGTCGCACCCAGGCCGATCACCCCGGCGATCGGTGGCGTGCCAGCCTCGAACCCCAGCGGCGCCGGGCGGAAGCTGGCGCTGTGGTACTCGGCCAGTTGCACCATCTCGCCGCCGAACTGCCAATGGTGCAGCAGCTCCAGCGCCTGGCTACGGCCGTACAGCACGCCCACGCCTTCCGGGCCGTACAGCTTGTGACTGGAGAACACATAGAAGTCGCAGCCAAGCTGCTGCACATCATGGCGGCCATGCACCACGCCCTGGGCACCGTCGACCACGGTCAGCGCGCCTTGGGAGCGGGCATGGGCCAGCAGCGCCGGCAGCGGCTGCCAGGTACCCAGCACGTTGGACAGCTGGCTCACCGCCAGCACCCGGGTGCGCGGGCCGATCAGTTGCAGCGCTTGGTCCAGGTCGATGCGGCCATGGGCATCCAGCGGCAGCACCACCAGGCGCAGGTTGCGCCGGCGCGCCAGCTGTTGCCAGGGCAGCAGGTTGGCATGGTGCTCCAGGGCACTGACGGCAATTTCGTCACCGGCCTCGAAGCGGTGCTCCAGGCCATAGGCCAGCAGGTTCAGCGCCGAAGTGGCACCGTGGGTGAAGATGATCTGCCGCGAGTCTGGCGCATTGAGCCAGGCGGCAACCTTGTCGCGGCTGGTTTCGAAGGCCTGTGTGGCCAGTGCGCCGGGCAAGTGCTGGGCACGGTGCACGTTGGCTGCGCCATGGCCGTAGTAATGGCTCAGGGCATCGAGCAGGGCTTGCGGCTTCTGGGTGGTGGCGGCGCTGTCCAGGTAGGTCTGGTGCTGCCGTTGCAGGGCGGCGATGGCGGGAAAATCGGCACGCCAGGGGGAGGGCTGAAACATGGTCGCGGGGCCTGGAATGAAAATCGGGTCTGGCGTGGTGCCAGACCCGATCTTAACATTTCAAACGCTGAGAATCCGCTGTTCGCGAGCAAGCTCGCTCCGGCAGCGGTTGAAGGGTTCTCAGTTGTGCGCGTGCAGCGCCTCGTTCAGCTCGATGGCCGACTTGTGGGTCTTGCACTCCACCGCGCCGTTCAGCGAGTTGCGGCGGAACAGCAGGTCGGTCTGGCCGGCCAGGTCGCGGGCCTTGACCACTTTGACCAGCTGGTTGTTCTCGTCCAGCAGGTTCACCTTGGTACCGGCGGTGATGTACAGGCCGGCTTCGACGGTGTTGCGGTCGCCCAGCGGAATGCCGATACCGGCGTTGGCGCCGATCAGGCAGCCTTCGCCAACCTTGATGACGATGTTGCCGCCACCGGACAGGGTGCCCATGGTCGAGCAGCCGCCGCCCAGGTCCGAGCCCTTGCCGACGAATACGCCAGCGGAAACGCGGCCTTCGATCATGCCCGGGCCTTCGGTGCCAGCGTTAAAGTTGACGAAGCCTTCGTGCATGATGGTGGTGCCTTCGCCGATGTAGGCGCCCAGGCGCACTCGGGCAGTGTCGGCGATACGCACGCCGGCCGGGACCACGTAGTCGGTCATTTTCGGGAACTTGTCCACCGAGAACACTTCCAGCAGCTCGCCCTTCAGGCGCGCTTCCAGTTGCAGTTCAGCGAGTTCGGCCAGATCGACCGCGCCCTGGTTGGTCCAGGCCACGTTCGGCAGCAGCGGGAAGATGCCAGCCAGGCTCACGCCGTGCGGCTTGACCAGGCGGTGCGACAGCAGGTGCAGCTTGAGGTAGGCCTCTGGCGTCGAGGTCAGCGCGGCGTCTTCGGCCAGCAGGGTGGCGACCAGCGGCTTGTGGCTTTCGGCCAGGCGGGTCAGCAGGGCGGCTTGGGTGGCATCCACACCTTTCACGGCTTCGGCCAGTTGCGCGGCCTGGGCGTTGCTGAAGGCGATGGCCTGGTTGCCACCTTGGTAACCGAGAACAGGGGCTACTGCAGCGACCAGTTCGGCGCTCGGGTTGAGCAGCGGTTGTGCGTAGAACACTTCCAGCCAGGTGCCCTGGCGGTTCTGGGAGCCGACACCGAAGGCCAGGCTGAACAGGGTATTGGACATGTGATTACCTCGTGCGAAATAGGGTAGGGGCTCAGGCCAGGGCAGCGGCGTACAGGTCGGGCTTGAAGCCGACCAGGGTACGCGCGCCAAGGTCGAGCACCGGGCGCTTGATCATCGACGGCTGGGCCAGCATCAGCTCGACGGCCTTGGCCTGGTCGAGGTCGGCCTTGCTGGCGTCGTCCAGCTTGCGGAAGGTGGTGCCGGCACGGTTGAGGATGACTTCCCAGCCGTGTTCCTCGCACCAGCGGTTCAGGCTGTCACGGTCGATGCCTTGGGCCTTGTAGTCGTGGAATTCGTAGGCGATGGCCTGGTCTTCGAGCCAGGTACGTGCCTTTTTCATGGTGTCACAGGCTTTGATGCCGTAGAGCGTGTAGGTCATTGTGTGCATTGGGGATCACAGGCTGCCCCAATCTCTCCGTTTTCCGATTTCAGTCGCGGGATTATGCGGGAACGATCCTGTGAGCGCCACGGGTGTGCATGTCTTGGGTCTTGCAGTGTGTCGGAGACCGAGCGCCGCCCGCGCGGCGCTTCGCAGCACAAGGCTGCTCCTACATCTGTTTCGGACCAGTTATTCCTGTGAGCGCGGCACGCGGCCCCCTGGCGTACGCCTCGATATCGTGTCGAGCAAACAAGGCGGTCGCGTGCGTTGGTACAGGCGTTACTGGCCCGAAACAGATGTAGGAGCAGCCTTGTGCTGCGAAGCGCCGCGCGGGCGGCGCTCGGTCTCACAGGCACTGCAAGGCTCAAGGCATGCATCTGCTGGGCGATAAGGGGTCGAACCTGCGCCACCGACAAACCGAAGTATCATCATGTTACATATTCATCCGCCACCTGCGACTATCGTGCAGCGGCCCCGAATCGCCCACCGCCGCTAACATATTGTTTCAATGGCGATGTTTCGCCCTGTTGTCGTTTCTGGTTCACAAAGGAAGCTTTCCCGGATGCAGTCCGCCTACACCGTCCTCATCCTGCTGACGCTGGTCAGCGTGTCGAAGCTGGTCGGCCGCATGATTCCGCTGCCCTTGCCGCTGGTACAGATCGCCGCTGGTGCCTTGCTCGCTTGGCCGACACTGGGCCTGCATGTGGCACTGGACCCCGAGCTGTTCCTGTTCCTGTTCCTGCCACCGTTGCTGTTCGCCGACGGCTGGCGCATTCCCAAGCGTGAGTTGTGGCGCATTCGTGGGCCAGTGGTGGCGCTGGCCGTGGGCCTGGTGCTGTTTACCGTGGTTGGGGCCGGTTACTTCATTCACTGGCTGCTGCCGAGCATCCCGCTGCCCGTGGCCTTCGCCCTGGCCGCAGTGTTGTCGCCAACCGACGCCGTGGCGGTTTCGGCCATTACCCAGGACCGCCTGCCCACCCCGCTGATGCACATGCTCCAGGGCGAGGCCCTGATGAACGATGCCTCGGGCCTGGTGACCTTCAAGTTCGCCCTGGCGGCGGCGATCACCGGGGTGTTCTCGCTGACCGACGCAAGCTTCAGCTTCGTACTGGTCGCCCTGGGCGGCCTGGCGGTGGGCGTGGCCCTGAGCTGGCTGATCGGCCGCCTGCGTGCCTGGATGATCGCCCGCGGCTGGGACGACCCGGCCACCCACGTGGTGTTCATGTTGCTGCTGCCGTTCGCTGCCTACGTGCTGGCCGAGCGCCTGGGCGTGTCGGGCATCCTTTCGGCGGTAGCGGCTGGCATGATGCAGAGCTGGCTCGACCTGCTGCCACGGCAGACCAGCACGCGCCTGCTCAACCGCAGTGTGTGGTCGCTGCTGGAGTTCGCTTTCAACGGCCTGATCTTCCTGCTGCTGGGCCTGCAGTTGCCGGACATCATCAAGGCCGTGGTCAGCCATGAACCCACCGTATGGCCGACCCTGGCCTGGCGCTGCCTGGACGTGGTGGCGATCTTTGTGGCGCTGATCTTGCTGCGGTTCATCTGGGTCCAGAGCATCTGGCGCTCGATCGGTGTGGTACGCCGCTGGCGCGGCAAGCCGGCGCTGGTGCTGATGCCCACGGCGCGCTCCTGCTGGCTGCTGACCCTGGGCGGTGTGCGCGGTGCGGTCACCCTGGCCGGTGTGATGTCGATCCCGTTGCTGATGGGAGCAGGCAAGGCCTTCCCGGAGCGTGACTTGCTGATCTTCATTGCGGCCGGTGTGATCCTGTTGTCATTGATCAGCGCCTGTATCGCGCTGCCGCTGTTGCTGCGCGGGGTGACCAAGAGCCCTGACGAGCGCTTGCACCAGGAAGTGCAGGAGGCCTGGCGACGGACGGCCGAGGCGGCGATCCATGCGCTGGAGGCAGAGGAAGTGATCGACAGCAATGCGCCGCAGGATGCCGCGCAGGCGACCCTGGCGACCGAGTTGAAGGCGCGCTTGATGGCGGAATACCGCGATGAGCTGGACAGCTACAATGACAGCGCCGAGGCCAAGGCCCTGGCTGAGCAGATGGACTTGCTGGAGCGGCGTTTGCGCCTGCGGGCGCTGCGGGCCCAGCGGCTGGAGCTGTATGAACTGCATCGCCAGCATCTGGTGGGGGATGAAGTGGTGCGGCAGGTGCTGGGTGAGCTGGATATGAGTGAAGCGAACCTGGGGTCAGTCAGGTAGACCCCAAGGGGCCGCTTTGCGGCCCTGTGGGAGCGGGTTTACCCGCGAATCAGGCGACGCGGTGCATGGCACCGGCTGTGCCGGTGTTCGCGGGTAAACCCGCTCCTACAGGTACTGCACAACACTCGAGAGTTGTACGGCCCCTGTCGAATCAGCGGTTCTGCAGGAATTCGCGAATCCGCTCCGCCGCTTCGATGCACTCGGCCAGCGGTGCAACCAGTGCCATGCGCACACGCCCGGCGCCCGGGTTCACGCCATCCACTTCGCGCGACAGGTACGACCCCGGCACCACCGTCACATGCTGGGCCTCGAACAGGTCGCGGGTGAACTCGGCATCGCCGCCGGGTACCTTCGCCCACAGGTAGAAGCTGCCATCCGGGCGCTGCACGTCCAGCACCGGCTGCAGGATATCCAGCACGGCGTCGTACTTGGCGCGGTACTGGTCGCGGTTCTCACGCACATGCGCCTCGTCCTGCCAGGCAGCGATACTGGCCAGCTGGGTTTGTACCGGCATGGCGCAGCCGTGGTAGGTACGGTACAGCAGGAACGGCTTGATGATCTCGGCGTCACCGGCGACGAAGCCCGAGCGCAGGCCCGGCAGGTTGGAGCGCTTGGACAGGCTGTGGAATACCACGCAGCGCTTGAAGTCGCTGCGGTCCAGTTCCGCACAGGCAGTCAGCAGGCCTGGTGGTGGGGCATCCTCGTCGAAGTACAGCTCGCTGTAGCACTCGTCGGCGGCAATCACGAAGTCGTGCTCGTCGGCCAGGGCAATCAGCTTCTTCAGGGTGTCCATCGGCACCAGTGCGCCGGTGGGGTTGCCCGGCGAGCACAGGAACAGGATCTGGCAACGCTTCCACACTTCAGCCGGCACGGCGTCGAAGTCGGGGTTGAAACCGTTGCTTTCCAGGCACGGCAGGTAGTGCGGGGTGGCACCGGCCAGCAGCGCTGCGCCTTCGTAGATCTGGTAGAACGGGTTGGGGCTGACCACCAGGCCGTCATCGGCGCGGTTGACCACGGCCTGGGTGAAGGCGAACAGCGCTTCACGGGTGCCGTTGACCGGCAGGATGTGGCGGTCGGCATCCAGCCAGCCGGCCGGTACGCCGAAGCGCCGCTCGCACCACTGGCCGATGGCCTGACGCAGGGCGGGCAGGCCGATGGTGCTCGGGTACACCGCCAGCTTGTCGAGGTTGTCGGCCATGGCCTGGGCGACGAACGCCGGCGATTCGTGCTTCGGCTCACCGATCGACAGGGCGATGGCGCGCTTGTCCGCCGCAGGTGCAACGCTGCCCAGCAGGGCGCGGAGTTTCTCGAACGGGTAGGGCTGAAGCTGGGTCAAGGCATGGTTCATCGGCGCAAGGTCTCGTCAATCGTCTAGTCGTTAAAAGGTCACGCGGGTGGGGCTGGCATCGCTGGCCTGGCCGGCCTGCAGCTGCTGGACGATGGCCTCCTGCAGTCGGCTGCACAGCTGTGGGTCGGACAGCGGCTGGTTGTCGGCATCGGTGATGAAGAACACGTCTTCCACCCGCTCGCCAAGGGTGGCGATCTTGGCGTTCTGCAGCGACAGGTCGAACTCCAGGAAGATCCGCCCCAGCCGGGCCAGCAGGCCTGGGCGGTCGGGCGCGGTGATTTCGAGGATGGTCACCGGCCGCTGGGCATCGTTGAGGATGGTCACCTGTGGCGGGAAGTCGAAGTGCTTGAGCTGGCGCGGTACCCGGCGCTGGATGATGGTCGGGTAGTCCTCGGGGTTGCGCAGCGCTTCGGTCAGGCCGTCGCGAATCTGCTTGACCCGCTGCGGGTTGTCGCCGATCGAGCCGCCGTCGTTGTCCAGCACGATGTAGGTGTCGAGGGTGAACTGGCTGCTCGAGGTGATGATTCGCGCGTCATGAATGTTCAGGTTCAGCTGCGACATGGCCGCCACCGTCACGGCGAAGAAGTCGTGCTGGTCGGGGGCATAGATGAAGATCTGCGTGCCACCCTCGAACTCGCGCTGGGTGGTTTCCTTGATCAGCACCAGCGGCCCGCCATCGGCCGGCTGCTGGAGGATCGCGTCACTGTGCCAGGCCACGTCGGCGGCGGTGTGCTTGAGGAAGTAGTCATCGCCCAGCTGCGACCACAGCTGCTCGACGTCGTCCGGGTCGGTGCCTTCGCGCACCAGGATATCCAGCGCTGCCGATTGGGTCTGGCGAATCTGCTCCTCGCGGTCCAGCGGGTTTTCCAGGCCTCGGCGCAGGGCGCGTTTGGTCTCGGTGTACAGCTGGCGCAGCAGGCTGGCCCGCCACGAGTTCCACAGGCTGGGGTTGGTGGCGTTGATATCGGCCACGGTCAGCACGTACAGGTAGTCCAGGCGTGTCTCGTCGCCCACGTGCAGGGCAAAATCGTTGATTACCTGAGGGTCGGACAGGTCCTTGCGTTGGGCGGTGGTCGACATCACCAGGTGGTTCAGCACCAGCCAGACGATCAGCCGGCTGTCCCAGGCCGGCAACTGGTGGCGCTCGCAGAACTTCTGCGCATCCACCGCGCCCAGCTCGGAATGGTCGCCCTGGCGGCCCTTGCCGATATCGTGGTACAGGCCGGCCAGGTAGATCAGCTCGGGCTTGGGCAGGCGGCCCATGAGCTTGCTGGCCAGCGGGAATTTCTCGGACACCGGGGTGTATTGCAGCTTGCGCAGGTGCTTGATGAGGTTGAGGGTGTGCGCATCGACCGTATAGATGTGGAACAGGTCGTGCTGCATCTGCCCGACGATCAGGCCGAACTCCGGCAGATAGCGGCCAAGGATGCCGTAGCGGTTCATCCGCCGCAGGTTGCGGTGGATGCCGATTTCGCACTTGAACAGCTCGATGAACAGGCTGGTGTTGCGGATATCGGTGCGGAAAGTGTCGTCGATCAGGTGCCGGTGTTCGCGCAGCAGCCGCACCGTATCGGCGCGTACGCCCTTGATCTCGGGGTGCTGAGCCATCAGCACGAAGATTTCCAGCATGGCGAACGGTGTGCGCCTGAACACGTTCGGCCTGACTGCCTCTATATAGCCATCATGCAGGCGGAAGCGCGCATTCAGCGGCTGGGTGGTGCCGCTGTCGTCATCGGCGAGGATGACCTCCTCGAAGTGCTGGATGATCAGGTCGCACAGCTGGCTGATGCTCATCACCACCCGATAGTACTGCTGCATGAACTGCTCGATCGCCCGCTTGGGGTTGTCGTCGCTGTAGCCCAGCAGCGCGGCGATGCTGCGCTGGTGGTCGAACAGCAGGCGGTCCTCGGCGCGCCCGGCCAGCATATGCAAGGCGTAGCGCACCTTCCACAGGAAGTCCTGGGACGAGGCCAGCAGCTCGTTCTCGCTTTCCAGCAGGAAACCTTCACCGGCCAAGGCGTGCAGGTTGAGTGTGCCGTACTGGCGGCGGGCCACCCACAGCACTGTCTGGATGTCGCGCAGGCCACCGGGTGAACCTTTCACGTTGGGTTCGAGGTTGTACTCGGTATCGTTGTACTTGTGGTGGCGGGCCTTGAGTTCGGCGCGCTTGGCCAGGAAAAAGTCCTTGCTCGGCCACATGTGCGCAGTGCTGGTGACCTCCAGCATGCGCTGGCGCAGCGCCTCGGGGCCGGCAATGGTGCGGCTTTCCATCAGGTTGGTGATGACCGTCAGGTCGGCGCGGGCCTGCTCGGCGCACTCGTCGACGGTGCGCACGCTCTGGCCCACTTCCAGGCCGATGTCCCAAAGCAGGGTGAGAAACCTCTCTATGGCGTCGCGGTACTGCTCGTGTTCGGCAGCACCCAGCAGGATCAGCAGGTCGATGTCCGAATGCGGGTGCAGCTCGCCGCGTCCGTAGCCACCCACCGCGACCAGGGCGATGCCGCTCTGGTCACCCCAGTCGAACTGGTTCCAGGCCTGTTGCAGGATGTTGTCGACGAGCCAGGCGCGGGCCTCGATCAGTGGGCGGATTTCGCTGCCACTGCGGAAACGCTTGTCGAGCACCTCGCCGGCCTGGCGGATGGCTTTTTTGAAGGCGGCGATGGGGCTCGCCTTGAGGGCCAGTTCCGCCTGGAACTGGCCGCGGTCGAACAGCTCGGGGTCCACCTGGGGCATCGCGTCACGTTCCTGTCGTGGGGGTGGCCTGTGGGAGTGCGGTCAGGCCGAGGTGCGCGGGATGGTGTCGTCCTTGCGCAGGGTGAAGATCTCGTAGCCGGTCGCGGTCACCACCAGGGTGTGCTCCCACTGGGCCGAGAGCTTGCGGTCCTTGGTGATGGCGGTCCAGCCGTCGCCCAGCACCTTGGTGTCGGCCTTGCCCTGGTTGATCATCGGCTCGATGGTGAAGGTCATGCCTTCCTTCAGCTCCATGCCGGTGCCGGCGCGGCCGTAGTGCAGGATCTGCGGCTCTTCGTGGAACACCTTGCCGATGCCGTGGCCACAGAACTCGCGTACCACCGAGAAGCCGTTCTTTTCAGCGTGCTTCTGGATCACTTCGCCGATGTCGCCCAATCGGCAGCCCGGCTTGACCAGTTCGATGGCCTTGTACATGCACTCCTGGGTGACCTTGGACAGGCGCTCGGCCCATACCGGCACGGTGCCGACGTGGAACATGCGGCTGGTATCGCCGTGGTAGCCGTCCTTGATCACGGTGACGTCGATGTTCAGCGTGTCACCGTCCTTGAGCGGCTTGTCGTTGGGGATGCCGTGGCAGACCACATGGTTGATCGAGGTGCAGATCGACTTCGGGTAGCCCTTGTAGTTGAGCGGTGCCGGGATGGCCTGCTGGACGTTGACGATGTAGTCGTGACACAGGCGGTCCAGCTCTTCGGTGGTGACACCGGGCTTGACGTGTTCCTCGATCATTTCCAGCACCTCGGCGGCCAGGCGGCCGGCGATGCGCATCTTCTCGATGTCTTCTGCGGTCTTGATGGTGACGGTCATTACAGGCTCTCTACAGCGCCGTGCACGGCGCGAACAAACGGGAAAGGCCGGATTCTAGCAGAGCAGGGCGCCGATCGGTCGGGATAAAGGCGGCAATGCTGCTGTCTACAGCTGGCATTCTGGCGCGAAAGCCGGGGTGCTGCAAAAACCGCTGACGGACGCAACAGTATCCGGGTTCCGTTCGGTCGCGGTCTGTGGTATAAAATGCGCCGCTTTCGGGGACGACCCCGTCAGCACTTAACCCACACACGTGTCGACACGATGACCTGGGTGCCCCGAGTTGCAGAATTCGCGGGTTGGTCATTGGGATACGTGGAGGCCCAACCCGACTTACCAAGGAACTATCATGTCCCAAGTCAACATGCGCGATATGCTGAAGGCCGGTGTGCACTTCGGCCACCAGACCCGTTACTGGAACCCGAAAATGGGCAAGTACATTTTCGGCGCGCGTAACAAGATCCACATCGTCAACCTGGAAAAAACCCTGCCAATGTTCAACGACGCTCTGTCGTTCGTAGAGCGCCTGGCCCAGGGCAAGAACAAGATCCTGTTCGTCGGCACCAAGCGTTCCGCCGGCAAGATCGTCGCCGAGCAAGCTGCTCGTTGCGGTTCGCCGTACGTTGACCACCGTTGGTTGGGCGGCATGCTGACCAACTACAAGACCATCCGCGCTTCGATCAAGCGTCTGCGCGACCTGGAAACCCAGGCCGAAGACGGCACTTTCGCCAAGCTGACCAAGAAAGAAGCCCTGATGCGCTCCCGCGACCTGGAAAAACTGGATCGCAGCCTGGGCGGCATCAAGGACATGGGTGGTCTGCCAGACGCTCTGTTCGTTATCGACGTTGATCACGAGCGCATCGCGATCACCGAAGCCAACAAGCTGGGCATCCCGGTAATCGGCGTTGTCGATACCAACAGCAGCCCGGAAGGTGTTGACTACATCATCCCAGGTAACGATGACGCCATCCGCGCTATCGAGCTGTACATGACTTCGATGGCTGACGCAGTCATCCGCGGCCGCAACAACGTTGCCGGCGGCACCGAAGTTTACGCTGAAGAAGCGGCTGCACCTGCTGCCGAGTAATTAGACGCTAGCGTCGACTTGGCACGCAAAAAGGGGGCTCTGCCCCCTTTTTGCCACCTTGAAATCCTGCTGTCAGCATCGGCCCCGCATCATGGGCCCGCTGAGATAAACACAGTGGATTTGCAGAATTGAACGCCCGTGACGAACGGGTGGAATGGTTGAAAAACTTTCCAAGAGGATTTTGAAATGGCAGCAATTACTGCAGCGCTGGTCAAAGAACTGCGCGAGCGTACCGGCGAAGGCATGATGGATTGCAAGAAGGCCCTGGAAAAGGCCGGCGGCGACATCGAAAAAGCCATTGACGACATGCGTGCCTCGGGCGCCATCAAGGCCGCCAAAAAGGCTGGCAACGTCGCTGCTGAAGGCGCTATCGCCGTCAAGACCGACGGTAAATCCGCCGTCCTGCTGGAAGTGAACTCGCAGACCGACTTCCTGGCCCTGCAAGACGACTTCAAGAACTTCGTTGCCGACAGCATCGAAGAAGCCTTCGCCCAGAAGCTGACCGACGCTGCTCCGCTGATCGCCTCGCGTGAAGCTGCTCGTGAAGCCCTGGTTGCCAAGTGCGGCGAGAACGTCAACATCCGTCGCCTGGTGCGCGTTGAAGGTGACGTTGTCGGTGCCTACCTGCACGGCAACAAGATCGGCGCTGCCGTTGTCCTGAAAGGCGGTGACGTCGATCTGGCCAAGAACATCGCCATGCACGTTGCAGCTTCGAACCCTGAGTTCCTGCTGCCGTCGGAAGTATCGGCCGAAGCCATCGAGCGCGAGAAGGGCGTCTTCCTGCAGCTGAACGCTGACAAGATCGCCGGCAAGCCGGAAAACATCGTCGAGAACATGATCAAAGGTCGTATCTCGAAGTTCCTGGCCGAAGCCTCGCTGGTCGAGCAAGCCTTCGTCATGAACCCGGAAGTCAAGGTTGGCGAGCTGGCCAAGAAAGCCGGTGCTGAAATCGTTTCCTTCACCTACTTCAAGGTAGGCGAAGGCATCGAGAAGCCAGTCGACGACTTCGCTGCTGAAGTTGCCGCTCAGGTAGCTGCTGCCAAGCAGTAAGACAGCCCCGTCTGTCGCCCCGAAGAGGCTGCCCGCTCACGCGCGCAGCCTCTTTGTCAAAACGGCGAAGGGTTTATAAGGCCCGTCGCCGCTGGCACCGAAGCGGTGCCACGCTACAGTTAGCAGGCTGCAAACAGCCCGCACGAATTTTCTAAAAGTACGCCGCAGGAGAGACTCGCAATGGCTCAGCAGGTGAGTGGTCGCCAACCTCGCTATAAACGCATTTTGCTCAAACTTAGCGGCGAGGCCCTGATGGGCTCGGAAGACTTCGGGATCGACCCGAAAGTGCTGGATCGCATGGCCCTCGAAGTTGGCCAGCTGGTAGGGATCGGTGTCCAGGTCGGCCTGGTGATCGGTGGTGGCAACCTGTTCCGCGGTGCCGCGCTCAGCGCAGCCGGCATGGACCGCGTCACCGGTGACCACATGGGCATGCTGGCCACCGTGATGAACGGCCTGGCCATGCGCGACGCGCTGGAGCGCTCGAACATCCCGGCACTGGTCATGTCGGCCATTTCCATGGTCGGTGTCACCGATCATTACGATCGTCGCAAAGCTATTCGCCACCTCAACTCCGGGGATGTGGTAATTTTCTCCGCCGGTACCGGCAACCCGTTCTTCACCACCGACTCCGCCGCCTGCCTGCGCGCCATCGAAATCGATGCCGACGTGGTGTTGAAGGCGACCAAGGTCGATGGTGTGTACACTGCCGATCCATTCAAGGACCCGCATGCCGAGAAGTTCGATCACCTGACCTACGACGAGGTCCTGGATCGCAAGCTGGGTGTAATGGACCTGACCGCAATCTGCCTGTGCCGTGACCACAAGATGCCATTGCGGGTATTCAACATGAACAAGCCTGGCGCCCTGCTGAACATCGTGGTGGGTGGCGCTGAAGGTACTCTGATCGAGGAAGGCCAAGCATGATCAACGACATCAAGAAAGACGCGCAGGAGCGCATGACCAAGTCCCTCGAGGCCCTGGCTCGCAACCTCGCGGCAATCCGCACCGGTCGCGCCCACCCAAGCATCCTGGACAGCGTCAAGGTCACTGCCTGGGGTAGCGAGATGCCGCTGAACCAGGTGGCCGCGATCACCGTCGAAGATGCCCGCACCCTGAAGATCGTCGCGCACGACAAGAACCTTAGTGCTGCCATCGAAAAGGCCATCCTCACCTCCGACCTGGGCCTGAACCCGTCCAGCGCCGGCACCACCATCCGTGTGCCGATGCCGGCCCTGACCGAGGAAACCCGCAAGGGCTACACCAAGCAGGCCAGCGGCGTTGCCGAGGATGCCAAGGTGGCTGTGCGCAACGTGCGCCGTGACGCTCTGGCCGACCTGAAGAAGCTGACCAAGGACAAGGAAATCAGCGAAGACGAAGAACGTCGCGCCGCTGACGAGATCCAGAAGCTGACCGACAAGTACGTTGCCGAAGTCGATGCCGCCTTCAAAGCCAAGGAAAAGGACCTGATGGCCGTCTAAGGCCGGGGTTTTTTAATGGAAAAGACCAAGCCAGCGGCACCGTCCTCGGTGCCGCGTCATGTCGCGATCATCATGGATGGCAACAACCGCTGGGCGAAAAAACGCCTGTTGCCCGGTGTTGCCGGGCACAAGGCGGGTGTCGACGCCGTTCGCGCGGTCATCGAAGTCTGTGCCGAATCCGGGGTCGAGGTGCTGACCCTGTTCGCCTTCTCCAGCGAGAACTGGCAGCGTCCCGCCGAAGAGGTCGGTGCGCTGATGGAACTGTTCTTCTCGGCCCTGCGCCGCGAGGCCAAACGCCTCAACGAGAACAACATCAGCCTGCGTATCATCGGTGACCGTTCGCGCTTCCATCCCGAGCTGCAGGCCGCCATGCGTGAGGCCGAGGCACTGACTGCCGGCAACAATCGCTTTATCTTGCAGATCGCGGCCAACTACGGTGGCCAGTGGGATATCGCCCAGGCCGCCCAGCGGCTGGCGCGGGAAGTGCAAGCCGGGCACCTGCGCCCGGAAGACATCACCCCGGGCCTGCTGCAGACCTGCCTGGCAACCGGCGAGCTGCCGCTGCCGGACCTGTGCATCCGCACCGGTGGCGAGCACCGCATCAGCAACTTCCTGTTGTGGCAGCTGGCCTACGCCGAGCTGTACTTCTCCGACCTGTACTGGCCGGACTTCAAACACGAGGCCATGCGCACCGCCCTGGCCGATTTCGCTTCGCGCCAGCGCCGCTTCGGTAAGACCAGCGAGCAGGTCGAGGCTGGAGCTCGTGCTTAATGCTTAAACAACGCATCATTACCGCGCTGATCCTGCTGCCGATCGCGCTGGGTGGCTTCTTCCTGCTCAACGGTGGGGACTTCGCCCTGTTCATCGGCTTCGTGGTGACCCTCGGCGCCTGGGAGTGGGCGCGTCTGGCCGGGCTCATGGCCCAGCCGCTGCGCATCGCCTATGCCGTGGTCGTCGCCGGAGCGCTGATGCTGCTGTACATCCTTCCGGAGCTGGCGCCCTGGGTGCTGGGCGCTGCGGTGATCTGGTGGGGGTTGGCCACCTGGCTGGTGCTTACCTATCCACGTAGTAGCGAGCTGTGGGCCAGTGCAGCCTGCCGGTTGCTGATCGGCCTGCTGGTTTTGTTGCCGGCCTGGCAGGGTCTGGTGCTGCTCAAGCACTGGCCGCTGGGTAACTGGCTGATCCTGTCGGTCATGGTGCTGGTGTGGGCTGCCGATATTGGCGCGTATTTCTCTGGCCGTGCTTTCGGCAAGCGCAAGCTGGCGCCTCAGGTCAGCCCAGGCAAGAGCTGGGAAGGCGTGTATGGCGGCCTGGCGGTCAGCCTGGTGATTACCCTGGTGGTCGGAATCAGTCGCGACTGGGGCTTCGGCCAGATTCTGCTGGGCCTGCTGAGTGCAGCCCTGGTGGTCATGTCTTCGGTGGTCGGTGACCTGACCGAAAGCATGTTCAAGCGCCGTTCCGGCATCAAGGACAGCAGCAACCTGTTGCCTGGGCATGGTGGGGTACTCGATCGCATCGACAGCCTGACTGCGGCGATCCCGATTTTCGCCGTGCTGCTATGGGCCGCCGAATGGGGTGTGATGTGAGCCGTCCGCAGCGTATTACCGTGCTCGGGGCCACCGGCTCCATCGGCCTGAGCACGCTGGATGTCATCGCGCGCCATCCCGACCGTTATCAGGTGTTCGCCCTGAGTGGCTATTCGCGTATCGACGAATTGCTTGCGCTGTGCGTGCACCATCGGCCGACATTCGCCGTGGTACCGAATGCCGAGGCGGCCGCGCGACTGCGCGAAAGCCTGGTTGCGGCAGGTTGCGCCACCGAGGTGCTGGAAGGCGAGGCCGGGTTGTGCCAGGTGGCTTCTGCGTCGGAAGTGGACGCGGTGATGGCGTCCATCGTCGGCGCCGCCGGCCTGCGCCCCACCCTGGCGGCGGTCGAGGCAGGCAAGAAGGTGTTGCTGGCCAACAAGGAGGCGCTGGTGATGTCCGGCGCGCTGTTCATGGAGGCGGTGCGGCGCAGTGGTGCCGTGCTGCTGCCGATCGACAGCGAGCACAATGCGATCTTCCAGTGCATGCCCGGCGACTACGCGCGCGGCCTGAGTGCCGTCGGCGTGCGCCGGATCCTGCTCACCGCCTCCGGTGGCCCGTTCCGCGAGACGCCCGTCGAGGCGTTGCTGGACGTCACCCCGGAACAGGCGTGCGCGCACCCCAACTGGTCCATGGGGCGCAAGATTTCCGTGGATTCGGCCAGCATGATGAACAAGGGCCTGGAGCTGATCGAGGCCTGCTGGTTGTTCGATGCCGCACCGGCCAAGGTCGAGGTGGTAGTGCACCCGCAGAGCGTGATCCACTCCCTGGTGGATTATGTGGACGGTTCGGTGCTGGCGCAGTTGGGTAACCCGGACATGCGCACACCCATCGCCAACGCCCTGGCCTGGCCCGAGCGGATCGATTCCGGTGTGGCACCGCTGGACCTGTTCGCCATCGCCCGTCTGGACTTCCAGGCGCCCGACGAACAGCGCTTCCCTTGCCTGCGCCTGGCGCGGCAGGCTGCCGAGGCCGGCAACAGCGCACCGGCTGTGCTCAATGCGGCAAACGAGGTCGCAGTCGAGGCATTTCTCCAGCGGCGTATCCGCTTCCCGGAGATCGCGGGTATGATCGAACAGGTGCTCGATCAGGAGCCCGTCGTACCGCTGCCGTCGCTGGACGCGGTGTTCGCCGCCGACCAGCGTGCCCGGGAGCTTTCCCGTGAGTGGCTGAGGCGTCACGGTCGCTGATGCAGGCCCGCCACGGTTCACGAGGGGGGCTGGGCATGATGCCAGCCCGCTGAACATCATTCGGAGATGGATATGACAGCGCTCTACATGATTATCGGCACCCTCGTAGCCTTGGGTGTACTGGTCACTTTCCATGAATTCGGCCACTTCTGGGTGGCACGCCGCTGCGGTGTCAAGGTGCTGCGCTTCTCGGTGGGCTTCGGCACGCCGCTGCTGCGCTGGCATGACCGCCATGGCACCGAGTTCGTGGTCGCGGCGATCCCGCTGGGTGGCTACGTCAAGATGCTCGACGAGCGCGAGGGGGACGTGCCGCCGGCGCTGATCGAGCAGTCGTTCAACCGCAAGACCGTACGCCAGCGCATCGCGATCGTCGCGGCGGGCCCGGTTGCCAACTTCCTGCTGGCCATCCTGTTCTTCTGGGTGCTGGCGATGCTGGGTACCCAGCAGATCCGCCCGGTGATCGGCGCGGTCGATGCTGGCAGCCTGGCAGCATCGGCAGGCCTGACCGCAGGTCAGGAAATCGTCTCCATCGACGGCAAGCCGACCAATGGTTGGTCTGCTGTCAACCTGCAACTGGTTCGCCGCCTGGGCGAGAGCGGCACCTTGCAGGTTGGCGTGCGTGAAGAGGGCGCCAGCGCCGAGCGCCAGCTGCAGGTGACGCTGGACAGCTGGCTCAAGGGCGCCGACGAGCCGGACCCGATCCAGTCCCTTGGGCTGCACCCTTGGCGCCCGGCGATCTTGCCGGTGTTGGCCGAGATCGATCCGAAGGGGCCGGCTGCCGCTGCGGGCCTGAAAACCGGTGACAAGCTGCTGGCCCTCGATGGCGTGGCAGTGAGCGAATGGCAGCAGGTGGTCGATGCCGTGCGGGCCCGCCCGCAAGCCAAGGTTCTGGTGCGTGTCGAGCGCGATGGTGCTGCGCTGGACGTCCCGGTCACCCTGGCGCGCAAGGGCGAGGGCAAGGCGGCCGGCGGCTATCTAGGCGCCGGGGTAAAAGGTGGCGAATGGCCTGCCAACATGCTTCGCGAAGTCAGCTATGGCCCGCTGGATGCGGTGGGTGAGGGCTTGTCACGCACCTGGAACATGAGCGTCCTGACCCTTGAATCGCTGAAGAAAATGCTGTTCGGGGAGCTCTCGGTAAAAAACTTGAGCGGACCGATAACCATTGCTAAAGTGGCGGGCGCTTCAGCCCAGTCCGGCGTGGGGGATTTCCTGAATTTCCTGGCCTACCTGAGCATAAGCCTGGGGGTTCTTAACCTGCTGCCCATCCCGGTTCTGGATGGGGGGCATTTGCTGTTTTACCTGGTCGAGTGGGTGCGCGGTCGTCCGCTGTCGGATCGGGTGCAAGGTTGGGGGGTCCAGATCGGTATCAGTTTGGTCATAGGGGTGATGTTGCTCGCCCTGATCAACGATCTGGGTCGACTATAAAGCTTCGCTCAATTGCGAAACCTGCCGTCTTGTCGCGGCGGGCTGTTTATTGCCAGTTGGAATAAAAGGACTTCATGAAACGTCTGCTGCTAACTGCGGTCATGTCCGCACTGATGATCGCTGAAGTTCACGCCGAGTCCTTCACCATCTCCGATATCCGCGTCAACGGCCTGCAGCGGGTTTCCGCCGGCAGTGTCTTCGGTGCCTTGCCGCTGAACGTCGGCGACCAGGCCGATGACCGCCGACTGGTGGAGTCGACCCGTTCCCTGTTCAAGACCGGCTTCTTCCAGGACATTCAGCTGAACCGCGATGGCAATGTCCTGATCATCAACGTGGTCGAACGCCCGTCGGTGTCGAGCATCGAGATCGAAGGCAACAAGGCGATCAGCACCGAAGACCTGATGAAAGGCCTGAAGCAATCCGGCCTGGCCGAAGGCGAGATCTTCCAGCGTGCCACCCTCGAAGGTGTGCGTAACGAACTGCAGCGCCAATACGTGGCCCAGGGCCGCTATTCGGCCGAGGTTGACGCCGAGGTGGTGCCGCAGCCGCGCAACCGCGTGGCGCTGAAGATCAAGATCAACGAAGGCACCGTCGCCGCCATTCAGCACATCAACATCGTTGGCAACAACGTGTTCGACGACGAGACCCTGGCGCAGCTGTTCGAGCTGAAGACCACCAACTGGCTGTCGTTCTTCAAGAACGACGACAAGTACGCCCGCGAAAAGCTCTCCGGTGACCTGGAGCGCCTGCGTTCCTACTACCTGGACCGCGGCTACATCAACATGGACATCGCCTCCACCCAGGTGTCCATCACGCCGGACAAGAAACACGTCTACATCACCGTCAACATCAACGAAGGCGAGAAGTACACCGTCCGTGACGTGAAGCTGTCCGGTGACCTGAAGGTGCCGGAAGACCAGGTCAAGTCGCTGCTGCTGGTGCAGCCTGGCCAGGTGTTCTCGCGCAAGGTGATGACCAGCACCTCCGAGCTGATCACCCGCCGCCTGGGTAACGAAGGCTACACCTTCGCCAACGTCAACGGCGTGCCGCAGCCGAACGATGAAGACCACACCGTCGACATCATGTTCGTGGTCGACCCGGGCAAGCGTGCCTACGTCAACCGCATCAACTACCGCGGCAACACCAAGACCGAAGACGAAGTGCTGCGTCGCGAAATGCGCCAGATGGAAGGCGGCTGGGCCTCGACCTACCTGATCGACCAGTCCAAGACCCGCCTGGAACGCCTGGGCTTCTTCAAGGAAGTGAACGTCGAGACCCCGCCGGTGCCGGGCACCGACGACCAGGTCGACGTCAACTACAGCGTCGAGGAACAGGCCTCCGGCTCGATCACCGCCAGCGTCGGTTTCGCCCAGAGCGCCGGCTTGATCCTCGGTGGTTCGATCAGCCAGAGCAACTTCCTCGGTACTGGTAACAAGGTATCCATCGGCCTGACCCGTTCGGAATACCAGACCCGCTACAACTTCGGCTTCGTTGACCCCTACTTCACTGCCGATGGCGTGAGCCTGGGTTACAACGCCTTCTACCGTAGCACCGACTACGACGACCTCGACGTCGACGTGGCCAGCTACGCGGTGGACAGCTACGGTGCAGGCGTCAGCCTCGGCTACCCGATCAGCGAGACCTCGCGCCTGACCTATGGCCTGAGCGTGCAGCAGGACAAGATCAAGACCGGCAAGTACACCGTTGACGAGATCTTCGATTTCCTCGAAGAGGAAGGCGACAGCTTCCTGAACTTCAAGGCCTCGATCGGCTGGTCGGAGTCGACCCTGAACAAAGGCGTGCTGGCGACCCGTGGTCACTCGCAAAGCCTGACCCTGGAATCCACCATTCCGGGCAGCGATCTGTCGTTCTTCAAGCTCGACTACCGCGGCCAGCTGTTCAAGCCGATTACCAACGACTACACCCTGCGCCTGCACACCGAACTGGGCTATGGTGATGGTTACGGCAGCACCTCCGGCCTGCCGTTCTACGAGAACTACTTCGCGGGTGGCTTCAACTCCGTCCGTGGCTTCAAGGACAGCAGCCTGGGCCCACGCAGTACCCCAAGCCGCGGTGAGGCCAACGGTGGCAAGCCAGGCACCATCGCCGACCCGGACCAGGATCCGTTGCCGTTTGGTGGCAACGTGCTGGTACAAGGTGGTGTGGAGCTGCTGTTCCCGCTGCCATTCGTCAAGGATCAGCGTTCGCTGCGCACGTCCGTGTTCTGGGATGTGGGTAACGTGTTCGACACCAATTGCGGCAACCAGCCTGATTGCGAGAAGGTCGGTTTCTCGGGTATGGCCAGCTCGGTCGGCCTGGGCGTGACCTGGATCACCGCACTGGGCCCGCTGAGCTTCAGCCTGGCAATGCCGGTCAAGAAGCCGGACGATGCCGACACCCAGGTGTTCCAATTCTCTCTGGGCCAGACCTTCTGAGGTCGGCCCTCGCTTAATGACAACGGTTTATCCAGGAGTGCATCGTGCGTAAGTTGACCCAACTGGCCGTAGTGGCCGCGGCGCTTGTCGCCACCCCGGCTTTCGCCGAAATGAAGGTTGCCGTCCTGAACTATCAGATGGCTCTGCTGGAGTCGGACGCCGCCAAGAAATACGCGGTGGATGCCGAGAAGAAGTTCGGCCCGCAACTGACCAAGCTGAAAAGCCTGGAAAGCAGCGCCAAGGGCATCCAGGACCGTCTGATCAAGGGCGGCGACAAGATGCAGCAGCAGGAGCGCGAGCGCCTGGAACTCGAGTTCAAGCAGAAGGCCCGTGACTTCCAGTTCCAGTCCAAGGAACTGAACGAAGCCAAGGCCGTTGCTGACCGCGACATGCTCAAGCAGCTGAAGCCGAAGTTGGATGGCGCTGTCGAGGAAGTGATCAAGAAAGGTGGTTACGACCTGGTCCTCGAGCGTGGCGCGGTCATCGATGTCAAGCCTCAGTACGACATCACCCGCCAGGTCATCGAGCGCATGAACCAAGCCCGTTGATATGACCGTGACCATGACGCTAGGCCAGTTGGCCGAGGCCCTCGGCGCCACTCTCAAGGGGCCCGAGGCGCTGCAGATTACCGGGCTGGCCACCTTGCAGGAGGCTGGCCCAGGTCAGTTGAGCTTCCTCGCCAACCCGCAGTACCGCAAGTTCCTGGATAGCAGCCAGGCGGCTGCGGTGCTGCTGAAGGCGGCGGATGCCGAAGGCTTTGCCGGCAATGCGCTGATCGTCGCCGACCCGTATCTGGCCTATGCGCGCATCTCCCACCTGTTCGACCCCAAACCCAAGGCTGTGGCGGGTATTCATCCCAGCGCCGTGGTGGCCGAGGACGCGCAGGTGGACGCCAGTGCCAGCATCGGGCCGTTCGCGGTCATCGAAAGCGGTGCGCGCATCGCGGCTAATGTCAGTGTGGGTGCACACTGTGTGGTCGGTGCCCGTTGCGTGATCGGTGAGGGCGGCTGGCTGGCCCCGAGGGTCACCCTGTACCATGATGTGACCATCGGCAAGCGTGTGGTCATCCAGTCAGGTGCCGTGATTGGCGGTGAAGGCTTCGGTTTTGCCAACGAGAAGGGCGTGTGGCGCAAAATTGCCCAGATCGGTGGCGTTACCATCGGCGACGACGTGGAAATCGGTGTCAACACTGCGGTCGATCGCGGTGCACTGTCGGATACGCGCATCGCTGATGGGGTCAAGCTCGACAACCAGATCCAGATCGCCCACAACGTGCAGATCGGTGAGCATACGGCCATGGCTGCATGCGTCGGGATTTCCGGCAGCACGCGCATCGGCAAGCATTGCACCATTGCCGGAGGTGTCGGCATGGTGGGTCATATCGATGTCTGTGATAACGTTTTCGTGTCCGGGATGACCATGGTGACCCGTTCGATCACCGAACCGGGTGCCTATTCTTCCGGCACTGCCATGCAGCCACTGGCTGAATGGCGCAAGAGCGCCGCGCGTATCCGCCACCTGGACGACATGGCCAAGCGTCTCCAGCAGCTGGAAAAACGCGTCGATACCGTGACCTCAGGTGGCCAGCCGACATCAGAAGGCTGATACCATTCCCTGAGCAAGAGTGAACAGTCGCTAGCTGGCTCCTCTTTGGACTGCAAAAGGAGCGTGTGGTCAGCACCTGCGCTCCCTATTCTTATTACAGGCTTCCCCCCCGAAATGATGGACATCAACGAGATTCGCGAATACCTGCCTCACCGTTACCCGTTCCTGTTGGTGGACCGCGTGACGGAGCTGGACTACGAGGCCCAGAGCATTCGTGCCTACAAGAATGTCAGCATCAACGAGCCGTTCTTCAACGGCCATTTCCCGGCGCACCCGATCATGCCGGGCGTCCTGATCATCGAAGCCATGGCACAGGCCGCGGGTATCCTCGGTTTCAAGATGCTCGACGCCAAACCGGCCGATGGCACCCTGTACTACTTCGTCGGCTCCGACAAGCTGCGTTTCCGTCAGCCGGTACTGCCGGGTGACCAGCTTGTGCTGGAGGCGAAGTTCCTCAGCCGCAAGAGCATGATCTGGAAATTCGAGTGCCGCGCCCTGGTCGACGGCAAGCCGGTTTGCTCGGCAGAAATCACCTGTGCGGAACGCTCCCTATGAATTCGATTGATCCTCGGGCCATTATCGACCCCTCGGCCAGGCTGGCCGATGGTGTCGAGGTCGGCCCCTGGTCGATCGTTGGCCCTGATGTGGAGATCGGGGAGGGCACCGTTATCGGCCCGCATGTTGTGCTCAAAGGGCCGACCCGCATCGGCAAGCACAACCGTATCTTTCAGTTTTCCTCGATCGGCGAAGACACCCCGGACCTCAAGTACAAGGGTGAGCCGACGCGCCTGGTGATCGGTGACCACAATGTGATCCGCGAAGGGGTGACCATCCACCGCGGTACCGTCCAGGACCGTTCGGAAACCACCGTCGGTGACCATAACCTGATCATGGCCTATGCCCACATCGGCCACGACAGCGTTATCGGCAACCACTGCATCCTGGTCAACAACACGGCCTTGGCCGGCCATGTGCACGTGGGGGATTGGGCGATCCTGTCCGGTTACACCCTGGTGCACCAGTACTGCCATATCGGTGCCCACGCGTTTTCCGGCATGGGCACGGCGATCGGCAAGGATGTCCCTGCCTTCGTCACCGTGTTCGGCAGCCCGGCCGAAGCCCGCAGCATGAACTTCGAAGGCATGCGCCGCCGGGGTTTCAGCGACGAGGTGATCCATGTGCTGCGCCGTTGCTACAAGATCGTCTATCGCCAGGGCCTGACCGTCGAAGACGCGCTCAAGGAGCTGGACGAACTGGCTGCGAAGCACCCTGAGGTCGATCTGTTCCGTCAGTCGATCGTGAACTCCGCCCGCGGCATCACCCGCTGACATGGCCCAGCTTTGCGTAGCCTTGGTCGCAGGTGAGGCCAGCGGCGATATTCTCGGTTCAGGCTTGATGCGTGCCATCAAGGCACGCCACCCCGATGTACGGTTCATCGGCGTTGGTGGTCCCTTGATGGAAGCCGAAGGCCTGCAATCCTATTTCCCCATGGAGCGCTTGGCCGTCATGGGCCTGGTCGAAGTGCTGGGGCGCCTGCGCGAGCTGCTCAAGCGGCGCAAGCTGCTGATCGAGACCCTGATCGGTGAAAAGCCCGATGTGTTCATCGGCATCGATGCCCCCGACTTCACCCTCAACATCGAACTGAAACTGCGTCAGGCCGGGATCAAGACCGTGCACTACGTCAGCCCGTCGGTATGGGCCTGGCGGCAGAAGCGTGTGCTGAAGATTCGCGAAGGCTGCGACCTGATGCTGACGCTGTTGCCATTCGAGGCGCGGTTCTATGAAGAGCAGGGCGTGTCAGTGCGCTTCGTTGGCCACCCGTTGGCCGATACCATCCCGCTAGAAGCCGACCGTCCTGCGGCGCGTGCCGCGCTGGGCTTGGGCGAAGGGCCGGTAGTGGCGTTGATGCCGGGCAGCCGGGGCGGCGAAGTAGGGCGCCTGGGGGCACTGTTCCTGGATGCTGCCGAAAGGCTGCGCCAGCAGGTACCGGGCGTGCGTTTCGTACTGCCCTGTGCCAATGCCGCGCGGCGCGCCCAGGTCGAGCAGATGCTCGAAGGGCGTAAGCTGCCGCTGACCCTGCTCGATGGCCAGTCGCACCAGGCCCTGGCGGCCTGTGACGCGGTGCTGATCGCCTCGGGTACTGCCACCCTCGAAGCGCTGCTGTACAAGCGGCCGATGGTTGTGGCCTATCGCCTGGCGCCCCTGACCTACTGGATCCTCAAACGCCTGGTAAAGAGCCCCTACGTTTCGTTGCCGAACCTGCTGGCCCAGCGTGCGCTGGTACCCGAGCTGCTGCAGGATGACGCCACCAGCGAAGCACTGGCCAATACCCTGGCGCCGCTGGTAGCCGATGGCAGCCGGCAGACCGAAAGTTTCGACGAAATTCACCGCACCCTTCGCCGTGACGCCTCCAACCAGGCGGCCGAGGCGGTACTGGCCTTGCTCAAGGACCGCTGACATGCAAATTGGACTGGACTTCAACCTGGTCGAGGACCTGGTCGCGGGCGTCGACGAAGTGGGCCGTGGCCCGCTGTGCGGTGCAGTCGTGACCGCGGCGGTGATCCTCGACCCGGCGCGCCCGATCCTCGGCCTGAACGATTCGAAGAAACTCACCGAAGCCAAGCGCGAAGCGTTGTTCGACGAGATCTGCGAAAAGGCCTTGAGCTTCTGCATCGCGCGTGCCGAGGTCGAGGAAATCGACCGCCTGAACATCCTGCATGCGACCATGCTGGCCATGCAGCGCGCGGTGGAAGGCCTGCACATTACACCGAAGCTGGCCCTGATCGACGGTAACCGCTGCCCGAAACTGGCCGTACCGGCGTCGCCGGTAGTCAAGGGCGATAGTCAGGTGCCGGCCATCGCGGCGGCGTCGATCCTGGCCAAGGTGACCCGTGACCGGGAGATGAGCGCATTCGAGCTGATCTACCCGGGTTATGGCATTGGTGGGCACAAGGGGTACCCGACCCCGGTGCACCTCGAGGCGCTGGCACGCTTGGGGCCTACACCTATTCATCGGCGCTCCTTTGCCCCGGTGCGGGCCGCGTGGGACGCGCGTGCCGGTGTTCTCGATTCCCTGATCTGAACCCCCGGGGCCGCTTTGCGGCCCATCGCCGGCAAGCCAGCTCCCACACGGATCGTACAATCCCTGACAGCTACGCGGTCCCTGTGGGAGCTGGCTTGCCGGCGATGGGCTGCGAAGCAGCCCCAAAAAACATCCCCATTTAAGCTACAATCCCGCCCTTGTCGTTCAGCACTGCTACAGGATCTTCCATGTCGGTTCCCTTCGTTCACCTGCGCGTCCACTCCGAATTCTCGCTGGTCGACGGCCTGGTGCGGATCAAGCCGCTGGCCAAGGCGCTGGCCGGGATGAACATGCCGGCGGTGGCGATCACCGACCAGAGCAACATGTGCTCGCTGGTAAAGTTCTACAAGACTGCCATGGGCGCGGGCATCAAGCCGATCTGCGGCGCCGACCTGTGGCTGGCCGCTGCCGACCCGGAAGCACCGCTGTCGCGTATCTGCTTCCTGGCCATGAACCCCAAGGGGTACCGCAACCTCACCGAGCTGATCTCGCGCGGCTGGACCGAGGGCCAGCGCAACGGCCTGGTGATCCTTCAGCGTGAATGGATCGCCCCGGCCAGCGAGGGCTTGATCGCCCTGTCCGCAGGCAAGGAAGGTGACATCGGCATGGCCTTGCTGGCGGGGCGGCAAGATGAAGCCGAGGCCCTGCTGCAGGACTGGATGGCGATGTTCCCCGAGCGCTTCTATGTCGAGGTGCAGCGCACCAACCGCGCCCGCGACGAGGAATATGTGCACGCCGCCGTGGCATTGGCCGACAGGTTCGGCGCTCCGCTGGTGGCAACCAACGATGTGCGTTTCATCAAGCAATCGGACTTCGATGCTCACGAAACCCGCGTATGCATCGGTGAGGGCTGGACCCTCGACGATCCGCGCCGGCCAAGGATGTACAGCGACCAGCAGTACCTGAAGTCGGCCGAAGAAATGACCGAACTGTTCAGCGACCTGCCCGACGCCATTGCCAACACCGTCGAGATTGCCAAGCGTTGCAACATCCAGGTGCAGCTGGGCAAGTACTTCCTGCCCGACTTCCCCACGCCCAATGGCATGGGCATCGATGACTACCTGCGGCATGTGTCCCACGAAGGCCTGGAAGAGCGCCTGGCAGTGCTGTGGCCGAAAGAGACCACGCCCAACTACGAAGAGAAGCGTCAGGTTTACCTGGACCGCCTGAAGTTCGAACTGGATATCATCATCCAGATGGGCTTCCCCGGTTACTTCCTGATCGTGATGGACTTCATCAAGTGGGCCAAGAACAACGGTGTGCCGGTCGGCCCGGGCCGGGGGTCGGGTGCTGGCTCGCTGGTGGCCTATGTACTGAAGATCACCGACCTCGACCCGCTGGCCTACGACCTGCTGTTCGAGCGCTTCCTCAACCCTGAACGTATTTCCATGCCCGACTTCGACGTCGACTTCTGCATGGATGGCCGTGACCGGGTGATCGACTATGTGGCCGAAGCCTATGGCCGCAACGCGGTCAGCCAGATCATCACCTTCGGTACCATGGCGGCAAAGGCGGTGGTGCGAGACGTGGCGCGGGTACAGGGCAAGTCCTACGGCCTGGCCGACCGCCTGTCGAAGATGATCCCGTTCGAAGTGGGCATGACCCTGGAAAAGGCCTACGAGCAGGAAGAGATCCTGCGCGACTTCCTCAAGGGTGACGAAGACGCCCGCGAAATCTGGGACATGGCCCTGAAGCTCGAGGGCGTGACACGCGGTACCGGCAAACACGCCGGTGGTGTGGTCATCGCCCCGACCAAGCTCACCGACTTCTCGCCGATCGCCTGTGATGAAGAGGGCGGCGGCCTGGTAACCCAGTTCGACAAGGATGACGTCGAGGCCGCCGGCCTGGTGAAGTTCGACTTCCTCGGCCTGCGGACCCTGACCATCATCAAGTGGGCGATGGAGATCATCAACCGCGAGCAGGCCAAGAAGAACCTGCCCGATGTAAACATCGACTTCATCCCACTGGACGACCGCAAGACCTACGAGCTGTTGCAGAAGGCCGAAACCACGGCGGTGTTCCAGCTTGAATCGCGGGGCATGAAAGAGCTGATCAAGAAGCTCAAGCCCGACTGCCTGGAAGACCTTATCGCACTGGTGGCGCTGTTCCGCCCAGGCCCGCTGCAGTCGGGCATGGTGGACGACTTCATCAACCGCAAGCACGGCCGCGCCGAGCTCGCCTACCCCCATCCGGACTACCAGTACGAAGGCCTGAAGCCGGTGCTGGCACCGACCTATGGCATCATCCTGTATCAGGAACAGGTGATGCAGATCGCCCAGGTGATGGCTGGCTATACTCTCGGCGGCGCCGACATGCTGCGCCGTGCGATGGGTAAGAAGAAGCCCGAGGAGATGGCCAAGCAGCGCGGTGGTTTCATTGAAGGTTGTGCCAACAACAATATTGATGCAGACCTGGCTGGTAACATCTTCGACCTGGTGGAAAAGTTCGCCGGTTACGGCTTCAACAAGTCCCACTCCGCCGCCTATGGCCTGGTTTCGTACCAGACCGCATGGCTGAAAACCCACCACCCGGCGCCGTTCATGGCTGCGGTGTTGTCGGCGGATATGCACAACACCGACAAGGTGGTGGTGCTGGTCGAGGAAGTGCGCAGCATGAAGCTGCGCCTCGACGCGCCCGATGTGAACTTCTCCGACTTCAAGTTCACCGTCAACAATGACGGGCGCATCGTCTACGGCCTGGGCGCCATCAAGGGCGTCGGCGAGGGCCCGGTGGAGGCGATCGTCGAGGCCCGCGCCCAGGGTGGCCCATTCAAGGACCTGTTCGACTTTTGTGAGCGCATCGACCTCAAACGGGTCAACAAGCGCACCCTCGACGCGCTGATCCGCAGTGGTGCGCTGGACCGCCTGGGCCCGCACTTCCATGACGAGATCAAGGCCTACCACGCCAATATCGACATCAACCGTGCAACCCTGCTCTCGGCGCTGGGCGAGGCCATCAAGGCTGCCGAGCAGGCCGCCCACACAGCTGACAGTGGCCACGTCGACCTGTTCGGCGGCATGTTCGAAGAGGCGGATGCCGACGTCTACGCCAACCACCGCAAGGTGCGCGAACTGACCCTCAAGGAACGCCTGAAGGGCGAAAAGGACACCCTTGGCCTGTACCTCACCGGCCACCCGATCGACGAGTACGAGACCGAGATCCGCCGCTTCGCCCGCCAGCGCATCATCGACCTCAAGCCGTCACGCGATACCCAGACTATCGCCGGCATGATCATTGCCCTGCGGGTGATGAAGAACAAGAAGGGCGACAAGATGGGCTTCGTCACCCTGGATGACCGCTCCGGCCGCATCGAAGCATCGCTGTTTGCCGACGCCTTCATGGCGGCACAGTCCTTGCTGCAGACCGATGCCATGGTGGTGGTCGAAGGCGAGGTCAGTAACGACGACTTCTCCGGTGGCCTGCGCCTGCGGGTGAAGCAGGTGATGACCATGGAGGATGCGCGCACCAAGCTGGCCGAGAGCCTGCGCCTGAAGGTGGCACACGAAGCGCTCAAGGGCGACCGGCTGAAGTGGCTGGGCGAGCTGATTACCCGCCATCGCGGCGCTTGCCCGATCACCCTCGAATACACCGGCAGCGACGCCAAGGCCATGTTGCAGTTCGGCGAGCAGTGGGCTATCGACCCGGCCGATGGGCTGATTCAGGCGCTGCGTGACCAGTTCGGGCGTGAGAACGTCTTCCTGCAATATCGTTGAACCGAAAAAAATTTAATCTCGACCTGAATGCGCCTGATCCCTTAAGGTAGGGCGCCAAACGGATCAACCGGCCGGCCGCCTGGCCGTAGACCCAAGACGGATGACTATGAACCCGAATTTTCTCGATTTCGAACAGCCGATTGCCGACCTGCAAGCCAAGATCGAAGGCCTGCGCCTGGTAGGCAACGACAACTCGCTGAACATCAGCGATGAAATTGCCCGTCTGCAAGACAAGAGCAACACCCTGACCGAAAGCATCTTCGGCAACCTGACCAGCTGGCAGATCGCCCGCCTGGCTCGTCATCCGCGTCGTCCTTACACCCTGGACTACCTGGAGCACATCTTCACCGAGTTCGAAGAACTGCACGGCGACCGTCATTTCTCGGACGACGCTGCCATCGTCGGCGGTACTGCGCGCCTGGACGGCAAGCCGGTCATGGTCATCGGTCACCAGAAGGGCCGCGAAGTGCGCGAGAAGGTACGCCGCAACTTCGGCATGCCGCGCCCTGAAGGCTACCGCAAGGCCTGCCGCCTGATGGAAATGGCCGAGCGCTTCAAGATGCCGATCCTGACCTTCATCGACACCCCGGGCGCCTACCCGGGCATCGACGCCGAAGAGCGCAACCAGAGCGAGGCCATCGCCTGGAACCTGCGCGTGATGGCGCGCCTGAAAACCCCGATCATCGCCACCGTGATCGGTGAGGGTGGTTCCGGCGGTGCGCTGGCCATCGGTGTGTGCGACCAGTTGAACATGCTGCAGTACTCCACCTACTCGGTGATCTCGCCGGAAGGCTGCGCCTCGATCCTGTGGAAGACTGCCGACAAGGCAGCCGACGCAGCCGAAGCCATGGGCATCACCGCCGAGCGCCTGAAGAGCCTGAACATCGTCGACAAGGTCATCCAGGAGCCGCTGGGCGGCGCCCACCGTGACCCGGCGAAGATGTCGGAAAGCATCCGTGCCGACCTGGTACAGCAGCTGGACATGCTCGGCAAGCTCGACCATGACGCGCTGCTGGCCCGCCGTTACGATCGCCTGATGAGCTACGGCCTCTGATAGCGAGATGAATGGCACCGGCTTCGCCGGTGTTCGCGGGCACGCCCGCTCCCACAGGTAATGCTTTGCCCTCGGGGCTAGCGCCATACTTGTGGGAGCGGGCGTGCCCGCGAATGCGTTCTTGAACCGAGCGAGGCTAGATGATCAACCTCACCCCCTGGCTCAACGCCCCCACCTGGTACATCGCCTTCTCCGGCGGCCTCGATTCCACCGTCCTCCTGCATCTGCTGGGCGACTACGCCCGCAATCACGCATCCCCTCCATTGCGCGCCATCCACGTCCACCACGGGCTGCAACCCGCCGCCGATGCCTGGCCCGCCCACTGCCAAGCCGTCTGCGACAATCTCGGCATCGAACTCCAGGTCATCCATGTCCAGGTCACCCCCGGCGCCAGCCTCGAACAGGCCGCCCGCGACGCCCGCTATGCTGCCTTCAGGCAAGCGCTCGGCCCAGGCGACATCCTGTTCACCGGCCAGCACCGCGACGACCAGGCCGAAACCCTGCTGTTCCGCCTGCTGCGCGGCGCAGGCCTGCGTGGCATGGCTGCAATGCCGGGGCAGCGGGCGCTAGGGCAGGGCAGCCTGGTCAGGCCATTGCTGGGCTGTTCCCGCCAGCAACTGCAGGACCACGCCCAGGCCAATGGGCTGGCCTGGATCGAAGATCCGTCAAATGTTGACACACAATTTGCCCGCAACTACCTGCGCAGCGAAGTGTTTCCGCTGCTTCAGCAACGTTGGCCGCAGGCCAGCCAGAACCTGGCCCGCGCCGCCGAGCACCTGAGCGAAGCGCAAGGCCTGCTGGACGAGCTGGCCCAGGACGACCTGGCGCTCGCCGGGGAGGGCGCGCCGGTGGCTTGGCCGGGGCTGGACTCCCTCGACCTGGCTTCCCTGGTGGCGCTGTCGCCTGCCCGTCAGCGCAATGCCCTGCAATACTGGCTGAGCCACCGTACCCGGCTGCCCGACACCCGACACTGGGCCGGCTGGGCGGACCTGCGCGATGCCGCCGCCGATGCCCGGCCCGCCTGGCAGCTTGCCGATGGGCAGTTGCTGCGCAGTCATGGCCGCATCTGGTGGTTGAGTGGTGACTGGCTGCAGCTGCCCGTCGGCGAACTGCCTTGGGCCGATCCCGCCAAGCCTTTGCTGTTGCCGGGTAACGGCAGGGTGCGTCTTGTTGGCGCAGCGCCGCTGGACGGCTTGCGCATTGCCTACCGCCAGGGCGGTGAAGTGCTGGATGTCCCCGGCCGCGGCCGACGCGACCTCAAGCGCCTGTTAAACGAACTGCAGGTGCCGCTTTTCCTGCGCCCGCGCCTGCCACTGCTGTACCGGGGCGAACGCTTGCTGGCGGTGGCCAACCTGCCCGGGCTGGTGCAGGCTGATTGCCAGCTGTCCTGGCAGTTGCCGACGAACGCGCAAGGTTTGAGCTGAAGGGTACATTCGGGTAGACTACCCTCCCTTCTTGATACAGCTTCTGTGGGTTCCGCGAAAACACAGGAGTTGCCGATTACCAAGCAGTTTTTTGCTGGGCTGATTCTGGAAATGACGAGCGAGCTCCATGCCGGGGATACCCCTGGTCTGTACAGACGCGGCAGTTTTTCGAGATGCACTGTGATTGACGCAGGTGATCGGGGGCTTCGGCCTTCCTTCGCTTTCTCCGGCGGCGCTGGCCGCCTTAACGCAGACTTCTAGGGTTTTTCATGACGCGCTACATATTCGTCACGGGCGGTGTTGTTTCTTCATTGGGGAAAGGCATTGCCTCGGCTTCCCTGGCGGCCATCCTGGAAGCGCGGGGCCTGAAGGTCACCATGCTCAAGCTGGATCCGTACATCAACGTCGATCCGGGCACCATGAGCCCGTTCCAGCACGGTGAAGTGTTCGTCACCCACGATGGCGCCGAGACCGACCTCGACCTGGGCCACTACGAGCGGTTCATCCGCACCACCATGACCCAGAACAACAACTTCACCACCGGCCGCATCTACGAGCACGTACTGCGCAAGGAACGTCGTGGTGACTATCTGGGCGCGACCATCCAGGTCATCCCGCACATCACCGATGAAATCAAGCGTCGCATCATCAAGGGCGCCGGCGATGCCGACGTGGCCCTGGTGGAAATCGGCGGTACCGTGGGTGACATCGAGTCGCAGCCGTTCCTCGAAGCCATCCGCCAGCTGCGCGTCGAAGTGGGCTCCAAGCGCGCCATGCTGATGCACCTGACCCTGGTCCCGTATATCGCCACCGCTGGCGAGACCAAGACCAAGCCGACCCAGCACTCGGTCAAGGAGCTGCGCTCCATCGGCCTGCAGCCTGACGTGCTGATCTGCCGCTCCGACCACCCGGTCGATGCCTCGTCGCGTCGCAAGATCGCGCTGTTCACCAACGTTGAAGAGCGTGCGGTGATTTCGCTGGAAGACGTCGACACCATCTACAAGATCCCGGGCGTGCTGCACGCACAGGGCCTGGACGATTTCGTCGTCGAGCGTTTCGGCCTGCAGTGCAATGGCGCCGACCTGTCCGAGTGGGACAAGGTGGTCGATGCCAAGCTCAACCCTGAGCACGAAGTGACCATCGCCATGGTCGGCAAGTACATGGAGCTGCTGGATGCGTACAAGTCGCTGATCGAAGCGATGAGCCACGCCGGCATCACCAACCGCACCAAGGTCAACCTGCGCTACATCGACTCGGAAGACATCGAGAACCAGGGCACCAGCCTGCTCGAAGGCGCCGATGCCATCCTGGTGCCGGGCGGTTTCGGCCTGCGCGGCGTGGAAGGCAAGATCACCGCGGTGCAATACGCCCGTGAGAACAAGGTGCCGTACCTGGGTATCTGCCTGGGCATGCAGGTGGCCGTGATCGAATTTGCCCGTAACGTGATGGGATGGAAGGATGCCAACTCCACCGAGTTCGACCGCAACAGCGGTCACCCGGTAGTCGGCCTGATCACCGAGTGGGCCGATGCCACCGGTGCCGTCGAAACCCGCAGCGAAGCCTCCGACCTGGGTGGCACCATGCGCCTGGGCGCACAGGACTGCCAGCTGGCGGCCGGTTCCAAGGTGCACGATTGCTACGGCAAGGACGTGATCACCGAGCGTCACCGCCATCGCTACGAAGTGAACAACAACCTGTTGCCGCAACTGATCGATGCCGGCCTGGTGGTTTCCGGCCGCTCTGAAGACGGCGCGCTGGTGGAAGTGGTCGAGTCCAAGGACCACCCATGGTTCGTCGCCTGCCAGTTCCACCCGGAATTCACCTCGACCCCGCGTGACGGCCACCCGCTGTTCAGCGGTTTCGTCAAGGCAGCCCTGGCTCAGAAGAACAAGGCCTGATCAATGACCCAGAAGATCATTCGCGTCGGTAACATCGAGATCGCCAACGACAAGCCGTTCGTCCTGTTCGGCGGCATGAACGTCCTGGAGTCCCGTGACCTGGCAATGAAGGTCTGCGAAGAGTACGTGCGGGTGACCGAGAAGCTTGGTATCCCGTACGTGTTCAAGGCCAGCTTCGACAAGGCCAACCGTTCGTCGGTAACTTCCTACCGTGGCCCGGGCATGGAAGAGGGGCTGAAGATCTTCGAAGAGATCAAGCGCACCTTCAACGTGCCGGTCATCACCGACGTACACGAGCCTTATCAGGCCGAGCCTGTAGCCAAGGTGTGCGACATCATCCAGCTGCCGGCATTCCTGTCGCGCCAGACCGATCTGGTGGTGGCCATGGCCAAGACCGGCGTAGTGATCAACATCAAGAAGGCCCAGTTTCTCGCGCCTCAGGAAATGAAACACATCCTGACCAAGTGCGAAGAAGCCGGTAACGACCAGTTGATTCTCTGCGAGCGTGGTTCGAGCTTCGGCTACAACAACCTGGTGGTGGACATGCTCGGCTTCGGCATCATGAAGCAGTTCGAGTACCCGGTGTTCTTCGACGTGACCCACGCCCTGCAGATGCCGGGTGGTCGCGCCGATTCCGCCGGTGGTCGCCGCGCCCAGGTCACCGACCTGGCCAAGGCCGGCATGAGCCAAGGCCTGGCCGGTCTGTTCCTCGAAGCCCACCCCGATCCGGACAACGCCAAGTGCGATGGCCCATGTGCCCTGCGCCTGGACAAACTGGAGCCATTCCTGGCCCAGCTCAAGCAACTGGACGACCTGGTGAAAAGTTTTCCGACGGTAGAAACCGCGTAAAGCTCGATTCTCGGGTAAAGTACCGCCCGATCCACCCCTGACCAGTCGGTCAGGGGTTCCCTTCACCCGGCCTGCCCACTGCAAGTCCGCCCGGTGAACGGCTGGAATTTCCTAAGCTAAGTTGTTTTCGTCAATTCTGGAGTGCTTACAACAATGGCAAAAATCGTCGACATCAAAGGTCGTGAAGTTCTCGATTCGCGTGGCAACCCCACCGTGGAAGCCGATGTACTGCTCGACAACGGCATCATCGGCAGCGCCTGCGCGCCGTCCGGTGCTTCCACTGGCTCGCGCGAAGCGCTGGAGCTGCGTGATGGCGACAAGAGCCGTTACCTGGGCAAGGGCGTGCTGAAGGCTGTTGCCAACATCAACGGCCCGATCCGTGACCTGCTGCTGGGCAAGGACCCTGCCGACCAGAAGGCCCTGGACCGCGCCATGATCGAGCTGGACGGTACCGAGAACAAGGCCAAGCTGGGCGCCAACGCCATCCTGGCCGTTTCCCTGGCTGCCGCCAAGGCCGCTGCCCAGGACCAGGACCTGCCGCTGTACGCGCACATCGCCAACCTGAACGGCACCCCTGGCCAGTACTCGATGCCGGTACCGATGATGAACATCATCAACGGTGGCGAGCACGCCGACAACAACGTCGACATCCAGGAGTTCATGGTACAGCCGGTTGGCGCCAAGACCTTCTCCGACGGCCTGCGCATGGGTACCGAAATCTTCCACCACCTCAAAGCCGTGCTCAAGGCCCGTGGTCTGAACACCGCCGTTGGTGACGAAGGTGGTTTCGCCCCTAACCTGGCTTCCAACGAAGACGCCTTGGGCGCCATCGCCGAAGCTGTCGAGAAAGCCGGCTACAAGCTGGGCACCGACGTGACCCTGGCCTTGGACTGCGCGGCTTCCGAGTTCTACGAAGACGGCAAGTACAACCTGTCCGGCGAAGGCAAGTCGTTCGACGCTGAAGGCTTTGCCGAGTACCTGAAAGGCCTGACCGAGCGCTTCCCGATCATTTCGATCGAAGACGGCCTGGACGAGTCCGACTGGGCTGGCTGGAAGATCCTCACCGACAAGATCGGTGCCAAGGTGCAGCTGGTTGGCGACGACCTGTTCGTGACCAACACCAAGATCCTCAAGGAAGGCATCGAGAAGGGCATCGGTAACTCGATCCTGATCAAGTTCAACCAGATCGGTTCGCTGACCGAAACCCTGGAAGCCATCCAGATGGCCAAGGCTGCTGGCTACACCGCAGTGATTTCGCACCGCTCCGGTGAAACCGAAGACTCGACCATTGCCGACCTGGCCGTGGGTACTGCTGCCGGCCAGATCAAGACTGGCTCGCTGTGCCGTTCCGACCGCGTTTCCAAGTACAACCAACTGCTGCGCATCGAAGAGCAACTGGGTGCCAAAGCGGTTTACCGCGGTCGTGCCGAGTTTCGCGGTTAAGCAAGAGATGGTAAAAAGACAGCAGCCGGAGTTGTGGGAACGTTCGTACTGAACTTTCCTACATTTCAACGGGTTTCTGTCGACGAAGCCTGGCCTCGGCCAGGCTTCGTGCTATTCGAGGCCCGGAAGTAAAAATACCCGGCAGCCTTTTTAACCTGGATAACGTGATGCGCAGTCCCTATTGGTTGTTCCTCGTCCTGCTCCTGCTGCTGGGTGGCCTGCAGTACCGCCTGTGGGTGGGTAATGGCAGCCTGGCGCAAGTGACCGAGCTGAAGCAGCAGATTGCTGAGCAGCATGCCGAAAACGAGCGCTTGCTCGAGCGCAATCGCGTGCTCGATGCCGAAGTGCTGGAGCTGAAAAAAGGCATGGAGACCGTTGAAGAGCGGGCTCGCCACGAATTGGGAATGGTCAAAGAGGGCGAAACCCTCTTCCAGTTGCCACAGAAATGATCGAAACGTTACCGGCCTTCTGGGCCGTGATTCCTGCTGCGGGCGTAGGTGCCCGCATGGCTGCCGACCGCCCCAAGCAGTACCTGGAGCTGGCCGGGCAAACCATTATCGAGCACAGCCTCGACTGTTTTCTTGGCCACCCGATGCTCAAGGGCGTGGTGGTCAGCATTGCCGAAGATGACCCGTACTGGCCTCGCCTGCGCTGCGCCAGCGACCCGCGCATCCAGCGTGCCGCGGGTGGTCGAGAGCGTGCCGACTCAGTGCTCAATGCCTTGCTGGTGCTGCATGCTCACGGGGCTGCGGACAGTGATTGGGTGCTGGTACACGATGCTGCACGACCGAACCTGGCGCGCAGCGATCTGGACAAGCTGTTGTCGGAGCTGGCGGACGACCCGGTGGGTGGCCTGCTGGCGGTGCCGGCGCGCGATACCCTCAAGCGGGCCGATGCTGATGGCCGGGTGGGCGCTACCGTAGACCGCAGTACCATCTGGCAGGCCTATACACCGCAGATGTTCCGCCTTGGGGCGTTGCATCAGGCGCTGGCCGAGTGCCTTGTGTCGGATGTGCTGGTGACCGACGAGTCCTCTGCCATCGAGTGGTCCGGCCAGGCGCCGCGGCTGGTCGAAGGGCGCAGCGACAACATCAAGGTGACCCGGCCGGAAGATCTGGAGTGGTTGCGCCAGCGTTGGGCAGGGCGCCGCTGAGGCTTTGACCAGTGCTGGTTTCTTCGCGGGCATGCCCACTCCCACAGGTACAGCGCCAGCCTGAAGGTATGCGCAGGACCTGTGGGAGCGGGCGAGCCCGCGAAGAGGCCAGACCAGCCAGCACAAGGTTTCAGTTCAAGCGATACTCCGGCAACCCCGCCAACCCTTCCTTCAGGTAATCCACCAGCCGACGCACCTTCGGCGAAAGGTGCCGCTGCTGCGGATACAGCGCCCACACCGCGGTGTTCGGTGGCTGGTGCGCCTCAAGCAACGACACCAGCGCACCACTGTTCAAGTGCTCCAGCACGTAGTAATCCGGCAACTGGCACAACCCCATCCCCTGCAGCGCCGCGTCCAGCACCGCCTGCCCGCTGTTGCAACGCCAGTTGCCTTGGACTCGTTGGCTGATCTCGCGGCCGTCCTGCTGCAGCGCCCACAGGTCCGAACTGCCTACCAGGCAGTTGTGCCGGGCCAGTTCCGAAAGGCTGTGCGGCCGACCATAACGTTCCAGGTAGTCCGGCGAAGCACACAGGTACATGCGCCTGGGCGCCAGGCGGGTTGCCACCAATCGCGAGTCGGCCAGCCGGCCCAGGCGGATGGCCAGGTCCATGCCTTCATGCACCAGGTCGAGGGTATGGTTGCTCAGTTCCACATCCACCCGCAGCTGCGGGTAACGCGCCATGAACCGCGTCACCAGCGGCACGATGAAACGCTCGCCGTAGGCCACCGCGCAGGTCATGCGCAGCAGCCCCTTGGGCTCGCTGGCCAGATCGCCCATGGCGCGTAGAGCTTCCTCGCGGCCATCCTGCAGGCGCTGGCAGTGCTGCAGGAATGTCTGCCCGGCCTCGCTCAGGGTCACCCGCCGGGTACTGCGGTACAGCAGGCGCGTCTGCAGCCGTTCCTCCAGCCGGGCGATCTGCCGGCTGATGTGCGACGAGGAAACCCCCAGGCGCTCGGCGGCCGTGGTGAACTGGCCCGACTCGGCCACGGCGACGAACTCGTCGATGCCTTCCCAGCGGCTGCTCATTGATTATCCCTGTATGGCAATAATGTTTTGTCTTTGGCCGGATTATTCATCAAAAGGCGGTGAATTACACTGCCAGACTGAATCGACACTCTGTCTGGAGACCTTTGATGATCAAGTCCCGTGCTGCCGTAGCTTTCGAAGCCAAGAAACCCCTGGAAATCGTCGAAGTCGACGTGGCCATGCCCAAGGCCGGTGAAGTGCTACTGCGGGTGGTCGCCAGCGGTGTCTGCCACACCGACGCCTACACCCTGTCGGGCGCCGACCCGGAGGGCATCTTCCCGTCGATCCTCGGTCACGAAGGTGGCGCGATCGTCGAGGCGGTAGGCGAGGGCGTCACCTCGGTCGCCGTCGGTGACCACGTCATTCCGCTGTACACCCCGGAATGCGGCAAGTGCAAGTTCTGCCTCTCGGGCAAGACCAACCTTTGCCAGGCCATCCGCGCCACCCAGGGCAAGGGCCTGATGCCGGACGGCACCACGCGCTTCTCCTACAAAGGCCAGCAACTGTTCCACTACATGGGTACCTCGACCTTCTCCGAGTACACCGTGCTGCCGGAAATTTCCGTGGCCAAGATCCAGAAAGAAGCGCCGCTGGAAAAGGTCTGCCTGCTGGGTTGCGGCGTCACCACCGGTATCGGCGCGGTGCTCAACACCGCCAAGGTCAAGGCGGGTGACACCGTGGCCATCTTCGGTCTGGGCGGCATCGGCCTGTCGGCAGTGATCGGTGCGGTCAAGGCCAAGGCGTCGCGCATCATTGCCATCGATATCAACCCGGCCAAGTTCGAGATCGCCCGTCAGCTGGGTGCTACCGACTGCATCAACCCGAAAGACTACGACCGCCCGATCCAGGAAGTGATCGTCGACCTCACCGACGGCGGCGTGGACTTCTCGTTCGAGTGCATCGGCAACGTGCAGCTGATGCGTGCTGCGCTGGAATGCTGCCACAAGGGCTGGGGTGAGTCGGTGATCATCGGCGTGGCCGGTGCCGGCCAGGAAATCGCCACCCGTCCGTTCCAGCTGGTCACCGGTCGCGTATGGCGTGGTTCGGCGTTCGGTGGCGTGCGTGGTCGCAGCGAGCTGCCGAGCTACGTGGAAATGTCCGAGAAGGGCGAGATCCCGCTGGATACCTTCATTACCCACACCATGGGCCTGGAAGACATCAACAAGGCCTTCGACCTGATGCATGAAGGCAAGAGCATCCGCAGTGTCATCCACTTCTGAGGTTTGCCATGAGCCTGGATAACATCTCCTGCCAGAAGAGCTTCGGCGGCTGGCACAAGCGTTACCGGCATCACTCCAAGGTGCTGGGTTGCGACATGGTGTTCGCCGTCTACCTGCCGCCGCAGGCCGAACAGGGCGAGAAGCTGCCGGTGCTGTACTGGCTCAGCGGCCTCACCTGCACCGACGAGAACTTCATGCAGAAAGCCGGCGCCCAGCGCTTGGCCGCGGAGCTTGGGTTGATCATCGTAGCCCCCGACACCAGCCCGCGTGGTGAGCAGGTGCCGAGCGACCCGGACGGTGCCTGGGACTTCGGCCTGGGTGCCGGGTTCTACCTCAATGCCACTCAGCAGCCCTGGGCCCAGCACTACCGCATGCACGACTATGTGGTGGAGGAATTGCCCGCGTTGATCGAGGCGCACTTCCCGGCTTCGGGCGAGCGCAGCATCAGTGGCCACTCCATGGGTGGGCATGGCGCGCTGGTGTGCGCCTTGCGCAACCCGGGGCGCTACCGCTCGGTGTCGGCGTTTTCGCCGATCAGCAACCCGATGGATTGCCCGTGGGGCGAGAAAGCCTTCAGCCGCTACCTGGGTGAAGACCGGGCGCGCTGGCGCGAGTGGGATGCCAGCGTGCTGCTGGCCGAGGCTCCGGCCGGCGAATGCCCGCCGTTGCTGGTGGACCAGGGCGACCGCGACGACTTCCTCGAGAAGCAGCTCAAGCCTGAAGCCCTGGAGCAGGCGGCACGCAAAGGTGGGCATGAACTGACCCTGCGCCTGCAGCCTGGCTATGACCACAGCTACTACTTCATCGCCAGCTTCATCGAGGAGCACCTGCGTCATCATGCGGTGGCCTTGGGGCGGGTGTAAGGCGTAGCTGTGGTGCTCGCTTCATCGCCTGTAGGAGCAGCCTTGTGCTGCGAATGGGCTGCGAAGCAGACCCTGGGTCTAACGCTATCGCCGATATTGCCGGGGCCGCTTTGCGGCCCATTCGCAGCACAAGGCTGCTCCTACAACGACGGCCCCAATACTGGCTAAAGCAGGTAGAATCACGCCCTGACTCATTCAGGGCGTTTTTCTATGCGTATTGGCCACGGCTACGATGTGCACCGTTTCTGCGACGGTGATTTCATTACCCTGGGCGGGGTGCGTATCCCCCACAAATACGGCCTCCTGGCCCACTCCGATGGCGACGTGCTGCTGCACGCCCTGAGCGATGCCTTGCTTGGCGCGGCGGCGCTGGGTGACATCGGCAAACATTTCCCCGACACCGATCCGCAGTTCAAGGGCGCCAACAGCCGTGTTCTGCTGCGCCATGTGGTCGGCATCGTCCAGGCCAAGGGCTGGAAGGTCGGCAACATCGACGCCACCATCGTCGCCCAGGCGCCGAAGATGGCACCGCACATCGAAACCATGCGCAAACTGATCGCCGAAGACCTGCAGGTCGAACTCGACCAGGTCAATGTCAAGGCTACCACCACCGAGAAGCTCGGCTTCACCGGCCGCGAGGAGGGCATCGCCGTGCATTCGGTAGCCCTGCTGCTGCCAGCATGACCGAACTGGAACTGCTGGGCCCGCGCGCATCGGGCGAACCACTGGGTACCGCCGTCCTCAAGGCGGTGGCCGAGGATTTCCAGGTCGACGAAGTACTGGACATCCCCCTCTCGGGCCAGGGCGAACACCTGTGGCTGTGGGTCGAGAAGCGTGACCTGAACACCGAGGAGGCGGCCCGCCGCCTGGCCCGTGCCGCTGGGGTGCCGGTGCGCACGATCAGCTACGCCGGCCTCAAGGACCGCCAGGCCCTGACCCGCCAGTGGTTCAGCCTGCACCTGCCCGGCAAGGCCGACCCGGACCTGTCGCGTGCCGAGGATGCCAGCCTGCGTGTGCTCAAGCAGGTGCGCCACCAGCGCAAGCTGCAGCGCGGTGCGCATTCGGCCAACGGCTTCACGCTGCGCCTGACTGCCCTGGCTGCCGATCACCAGGCGGTGGATGCACGCCTGGAACAGCTCAAGCAACACGGTGTGCCGAATTATTTCGGCACCCAGCGCTTCGGCCACGGTGGCGGCAACGTTCACGACGCTCTTGATTGGGCCGCACGCAAGGCCCTGCCCGAACAGCGCAACATGCGTTCGCGGTTGCTCTCGGCCGGGCGCAGCTACCTGTTCAACCAGGTGCTGGCAGCCCGTGTTGCCGACGGCAGCTGGGCGTGTGCGCAGGTGGGCGACCTGTTGGCGTTCACCACGAGTCGTAGCTTCTTTCCTGCTGGGGAGTCGGAATGTTCCGATCCTCGGCTGGCGATCCTTGACCTGCATCCGACCGGCCCGCTGTGGGGGGCAGGCGATTCGCCGGCTACGGGGAGTACTGCGCAACAAGAGGATGCGATCGCCGCACGGCAGCCGGCACTTTGCCAGTGGCTGGCCTTGGCGGGCATGGATCACGAACGACGCATTCTGCGGCTCCCTATTGGCGGTCTTACGTGGCATTATCCCGAGCCTGATATCCTGCAACTGGAATTCGTCCTTCCGGCCGGATGTTTCGCCACCGTGGTGGTGCGCGAAATCGTGGATCTGGTGTCGGCGGGGCAGACGGACAGCTCATGCGTATTCTGATTTCGAACGACGACGGTGTTACCGCACCCGGCATCGCCGCGCTGCATGCTGCGCTGGTGGATTACGCCGAGTGCGTGGTTATTGCCCCGGATCAAGACAAGAGCGGCGCCAGCAGTTCGCTGACGCTGGACCGGCCACTGCACCCGCAGACTTTGGCCAATGGCTTCATCAGCCTCAACGGCACGCCGACCGACTGCGTGCATCTGGGGCTCAATGGGCTGTTGCCACAGGCGCCGGACATGGTTGTGTCGGGGATCAACCTCGGTGCCAACCTGGGTGACGACGTGCTCTATTCGGGCACGGTCGCGGCCGCGTTGGAAGGCCGTTTCCTCGGCGGTACCTCGCTGGCGTTTTCGCTGTTGTCGCGCCAGCCGGACAACCTGCCCACCGCGGCCCACATCGCCCGCCGCCTGGTCGAGGCTCAGTCGCGCCTGGCCTTGCCACCGCGCACCGTGCTCAACGTCAATATCCCCAACCTGCCGCTGGAGCACATTCGTGGCATCCAGCTCACCCGCCTCGGTCACCGGGCGCGGGCGGCGGCGCCGACCAAGGTGGTCAACCCACGCGGCAAGGAAGGCTACTGGATCGCTGTCGCCGGGGATGCCGAGGACGGTGGCCCGGGGACCGACTTCCACGCGGTGATGCAAGGCTATGTATCGATCACTCCGCTGCAGCTCGACCGCACCTTCAGTGATGCCTTCGAGCAGCTCGACGGTTGGCTGGAGGGCCTGCTCTGATGCGCGAGGACGATATGCTGCGGCGTGGCATCGGCATGACCTCCCAGCGCACGCGGGAGCGGCTGATCCAGCGCCTGTGCGAGGAGGGCGTTTCGAACACCAAGGTGCTCGACGTCATCCGTCGTACCCCGCGCCACCTGTTCGTCGACGAGGCGCTGGCGCATCGCGCCTACGAAGACACCGCGCTGCCGATCGGCCACAACCAGACGATCTCGCAACCGTTCATGGTTGCCCACATGAGTGAACTGCTGCTCGAGGCCGGGCCGTTGGACAAGGTGCTGGAGATCGGCACCGGCTCGGGCTACCAGACGGCAATTCTGGCTCAGTTGGTCGAGCGGGTGTTCTCGGTGGAACGCATCAAGGTGTTGCAGGACCGGGCCAAGGAGCGCCTGGTGGAACTGAACCTGCGCAACGTGGTGTTCCGCTGGGGGGATGGTTGCGAAGGCTGGCCGGCGCTGGCGCCGTACAACGGCATCATCGTCACCGCCGTAGCGCCGGAAGTGCCGCAGGCACTGCTCGACCAGCTTGCGCCGGGTGGTCGTATGGTGATTCCGGTGGGCCCAGCCGGCGAAACCCAGCAGCTGATGCTGATCGTGCGCGAGGAGCATGGATTCTCCCGCCGCGTGCTGGGGGCCGTGCGCTTCGTACCGCTGCTCAACGGCCCGCTGGCCTGAACACTGCTGGTTCGAACCGCGCGATATTTTTGCGCCAGCACCGAATTCTTGCAGCAACGCCCTGTCTATCTGGCGGGGTGAAGCGCTATCGCACAGCGTGTTGCAAGGCTTTGCAGCAGTCTTTCACCAACCCTGCCAATGCGGGCGGGCTTGGTTATAATTGCAATAATATTGCATTTGTTGTCATTTCGTTTTCGGCACCATGAGGGGAGCGCGGGTGGGTCACACAGTCATTCGGCAGCGCAAGGACGGGTCGGGTTTCACGCTTCTGGTGATTGCACTGGCCATGGGCACGCTACTGGTAGGTTGCTCGAGCACCAGCAGCAACAGCGCGCGGGTGGTCGATCGCAACAACACCGTGCCCAAGCGCCCGGCAGTAACCACCGGGCAGTACATCGTCAAACCTGGCGATACGCTGTTCTCCATCGCCTTCCGTTATGGCTGGGACTACAAGGAGCTGGCTGCGCGCAACGGTATCGCGGCGCCTTACACCATTCGCCCGGGGCAAGCGATTCGTTTCAGCAGCGGCTCTACCGGCAGCACCATGGTGGTGTCCAGCCCGTCGTCGTCGAGCAAGACCACGGTCATCCGGCGGCCTGTGGGAAGCACCAGCACACCTCCTGGCAACACCAGCAAACCGGCCACGCCGGCAGCCTCCAGCAGCGCCCCGGTGGTCGCCACGGTGCCTGCCGCGGAGCGTGCGGTAGGTGGCTGGACCTGGCCTGCCAACGGCGTGCTGATTGGAAAATTCGCTTCAAACGGTAGTTTGAATAAAGGCATTGATATCGCCGGTGATTTGGGACAGCCTGTTTTTGCTGCGTCTGATGGTGCAGTGGTGTACGCCGGGAGTGGCTTGAGGGGCTACGGCGAACTGATCATCATCAAGCACAGCGATACCTACGTCAGTGCCTACGGCCATAACCGCAGGCTGTTGGTTCGGGAGGGGCAGCAGGTCAAGGCAGGGCAGTCGATTGCTGAAATGGGGTCCACGGGCACAGATCGGGTGAAGCTGCATTTCGAGATTCGCCGCCAGGGCAAACCCGTCGATCCGCTCCAGTTCCTGCCACGTCGTTGACCGTTGTACCCGGCCTGTTCCTGTGATGTAGAGGGGACAGGCTCCAGCGCTGCCAGGGAGATAGGTGCCGCTCGAGTCTGAGTTCGAACTCAGCAAAGGACTATAACAATGGCTCTCAGTAAAGAAGTGCCGGAGTTTGACATCGACGATGACCTGCTTCTGATGGAGACGGGAATCGTTTTGGAAACGGATGTGGTGTCAGACGAACCTGCTGTATCTTCGGTTCGGACGAGGGCCAAGTCGGGCTCTTCGCTCAAGCAACACAAGTACATCGATTACAGCCGGGCGCTCGATGCCACCCAGTTGTATCTCAACGAGATAGGATTCTCGCCTCTGCTTTCGCCGGAAGAGGAAGTGCACTTTGCGCGTCTGTCGCAAAAGGGCGACCCTGCCGGCCGCAAGCGCATGATCGAAAGCAACCTGCGCCTGGTTGTAAAAATTGCCCGTCGTTACGTGAACCGCGGCCTGTCGCTGCTCGACCTGATCGAGGAGGGCAACCTTGGGCTGATCCGTGCGGTCGAGAAGTTCGACCCGGAGCGTGGTTTCCGGTTCTCGACTTATGCGACCTGGTGGATTCGCCAGACCATCGAACGGGCGATCATGAACCAGACCCGCACCATTCGCCTGCCGATCCACGTGGTCAAGGAACTGAACGTCTACCTGCGCGCTGCGCGCGAGTTGACCCAGAAACTGGACCACGAACCCTCGCCAGAAGAAATAGCCACGCTGCTGGAGAAGCCGGTCGCCGAGGTCAAGCGCATGCTCGGCCTGAACGAGCGGGTGTCTTCGGTGGATGTGTCGCTCGGCCCAGACTCGGACAAGACCCTGCTCGATACCTTGACCGACGACCGCCCGACCGACCCATGCGAACTGCTGCAGGATGATGACCTGTCGCAGAGCATCGACCAGTGGCTGGGCGAGTTGACCGACAAGCAGCGTGAAGTGGTGGTGCGCCGCTTTGGCTTGCGCGGGCATGAAAGCAGCACCCTGGAAGATGTTGGACTGGAGATTGGCCTGACCCGCGAACGGGTGCGGCAGATCCAGGTCGAGGGGCTCAAGCGTTTGCGTGAGATTCTCGAGAAGAACGGCCTGTCCAGTGAGTCGTTGTTCCAGTAGCGGAAGCCTGTAACACAAAACGCCCCGATGATTTCGGGGCGTTTTTGTATGCCTGTTTGAAATTGCCGGGGCGCGCGCAGTGCAGCCCCAAAAGACAGATATCGTTTATGTACCGCGCTACCCCAATAACATTGCGTGTAAGCCTTTGCTTACTTGTTCTGTAAGCCTTCTATGTACGCTTCAGTAAATCATTGTCGTATCCAGATCCTGCGTTTTCCCAACTCATTGAAAATCCGGACTTATTCAGCTGTGAGGAGATGTGTCACCTGCAACACCCTGTGAGGTTTCGCGGTTGCCGGCCAGGCTCAAGTCGCTAGTATTCGAACTGTGCACAGGGACATGCACAGGCTTTCAGGAGGAAAGCCAGGGACATCGCAAGACGCGATTTCATCAGGATGATGTTTGGGACAAGCAGGGACTACGGAAAAAATGTGGGCGGGTCAAACCGCCCCTTTTTTTGCCCGCAGAAAACAAAAAAGGCCCCAAAGGGCCTTTTTAGTGTCCGGACGCTATCAGCGCTCCAGATCGGCAATCTTGCCAGTCTTGCCATCCCATTCCTCAGCGTCCGGCAAGGCGTCCTTACGCTCGGTGATGTTCGGCCAGATTTCTGCCAGTTCGGCGTTCAGCTCGATGAAGTTTTCCATGCCCGCAGGCACTTCGTCTTCCGAGAAGATGGCTTGCGCTGGGCATTCCGGCTCGCACAGGGCGCAGTCGATGCACTCGTCCGGGTGGATGACCAGGAAGTTCGGGCCTTCGTAGAAGCAGTCCACCGGACAGACTTCCACGCAGTCGGTGTATTTGCATTTGATGCAGTTGTCGGTGACGACGAAGGTCATTTCTAATTCTCTCCTCAGGCGACGGCGGCGGCTCTTCCTCTCAGGGCCGCGCGGTTTACGGGTATGTGGCTGCAGGCCAGGCTAATAACCTGCAGCACCAGCAAACCGCGGCGGATTCTACCAGCTTGTAGTGGGCGCCGTTATAACAGGTTCTTTAGTTGATATAGCATTTCGATAGCTTGACGCGGGGTCATTTCGTCCAGCTGCAGCTTGCCCAGCTTCTCTATGGCCGGGTGTGGCAGGCTGGCGAACAGGTCACTCTGGTGCGGGACCTGTGGCACGTCCTTGGCCTTTTGGGCCGTGGGTTGTTCATGCGGCAGGCTGGTGGTTTCCAGCCTCGCCAAGTGTTCACGGGCACGCTGGATGACGGCCGTCGGCACGCCGGCCAGCTGCGCCACGGCCAGGCCGTAGCTCTGGCTGGCAGGACCAGGCAGCACGTGGTGCAGGAATACGATGCGTTCGTTGTGTTCGGTGGCGTTCAGGTGCACGTTGGCCACCAGTGGCTCGCTTTCTGGCAGCACGGTGAGTTCGAAGTAGTGCGTGGCGAACAGCGTGTAGGCGCGCAGCTGGGCCAGGCGCTCTGCGGCGGCCCAGGCCAGCGACAGGCCGTCGAAGGTACTGGTGCCGCGGCCCACTTCGTCCATCAGCACCAGACTGCGGTCGGTGGCGTTGTGCAGGATGTTGGCGGTTTCGCTCATCTCGACCATGAAGGTCGAGCGGCCGCCGGCCAGGTCGTCGCTGGAGCCGATGCGGGTGAAGATGCGGTCGACCAGCGACAGCTCGCAGCTGGCAGCCGGCACGAAGCTGCCGATATGCGCCAGCAGCACGATCAGGGCGGTCTGGCGCATGTAGGTGGACTTACCGCCCATGTTCGGGCCGGTGATGATCAGCATGCGCGTGCTGTTGTCCAGGCCCAGGTCGTTGGCCACGAACGGTGTGGTCAGTACCTGTTCCACCACTGGGTGACGGCCCTGCTCGATGCGCAGGCACGGCTCGTCTACGAAGCGTGGGCAGTTCAGGTCGAGGTTCAGTGCTCGTTCGGCCAGGTTGCTGAGCACGTCCAGTTCGGCCAGGGCGGCGGCGCTGTCCTGCAGCGGTGCCAGGTGGCTGATCAGGGTTTCCAGCAGGGCATCGTAGAGCATCTTCTCGCGGGCTAGGGCGCGGCTCTTGGCCGACAGTGCCTTGTCCTCGAACGCCTTCAGCTCCGGGGTGATGAAGCGCTCGGCGCCCTTTAGGGTCTGACGGCGGATGTAGTCACCCGGGGCCTGCTCGGCCTGCTTGGTCGGTAGTTCGATGAAGTAGCCGTGCACCCGGTTGTAGCCGACCTTGAGGTTGGCAAGGCCAGTACGGGCCTTTTCCCGCGCTTCCAGATCGATCAGGAATTGGCCGGCGTTTTCGCTGATCGCCAGCAACTCGTCCAGTTCGTTGTCATAGCCGGCCTTGAGCACGCCGCCATCGCGGATCACCGCCGGCGGGTTGTCTATGATCGCCCGCTCCAGCAGGCTGGCCAGTTCGGGATAGGTGCCGGTAATGGCGGCCAGACGCGCCAGGTGCGGTGCCTCCAGCTCGGCCATGGCATTCTGCAACTCGGGCAGCGCCCCAAGTGCATCGCGCAGGCGTGCCAGATCGCGTGGGCGGGCGTTGCGCAGGCCGATACGGGCGAGAATCCGCTCGATATCGCCAATTTCCTTGAGCTGCGGCTGCAGCTTCTCGAAGCGGTAGCCGTCGAGCAGGCAGCGGATCGAGTCCTGGCGCGCCTGCAGCACCTTGAGATCGCGCAACGGGCGGTTCAACCAGCGGCTCAGCAAACGGCTGGCCATGGCGGTCTGGCAGCGGTCGATCACCGACTGCAGGGTGTTGTCTCGGCCGCCGGCCAGGTTGATGTCCAGCTCCAGGTTGCGGCGGCTGGCACCGTCGAGAATGACCGTGTCGTCCAGGCGTTCGTGGCGCAGGCTGCGCAGGTGTGGCAGGGCGGTGCGCTGGGTTTCCTTGGCATAGATCAGCAGGCAACCAGCGGCACCGATGGCCAGGGTCAGCTTGTCGCAGCCAAAGCCCTTGAGGTCCTTGGTCGCGAACTGCTGGCACAGGGCCTTGCGCGCCGAGTCGCGGTCGAAGTCCCATGGCGCACGGCGACGGGCGCCCGGTCGTTTCTCGGCCGGCAGGTCGCGTGGCCAGTCGTCGGGGATCAACAGCTCGACCGGGTTGAGGCGCTCGAGCTCGGCCAGCAGGTTTTCCCAGCCCTTGATCTCCTGCACGCTGAAGTTGCCACTGGTGATGTCCAGTACGGCCAGGCCGAACAGGCGCTCGTCCCCGAGCAGCGCGGCAATCAGGTTGTCGCGACGCTCGTCGAGCAGGGCCTCGTCGCTGACCGTACCCGGGGTGATGATGCGCACAACCTGACGTTCCACCGGGCCCTTGCTGGTGGCAGGGTCGCCAATCTGCTCGCAGATCACCACCGATTCGCCGAGCTTGACCAGCTTGGCCAGGTAGCCTTCCAGCGAATGGAACGGAATCCCGCACATGGGGATGGACTGGCCGGCCGACTGACCGCGCGCGGTCAGGGTGATGTCCAGCAGTTTTGCGGCTTTTTTCGCATCTTCGTAGAAGATCTCGTAGAAGTCGCCCATGCGGTAGAACATCAGCTGGTCCGGGTGCTGGTTCTTCAGCTTCCAGTACTGCTGCATCATTGGGGTGTGTGCGGAAAAATCGGAAATTGCTTTATTCATCAAGGGCTTAGAAAGTAGGTCTCAATATTGTGGGGCAAATTGGGGCGTTCTGTGTTGCATGCGCGACGCCGAGACCCACCGGATTTTCAAGCCGCATAGGTTAACACGGCTACCCGGCGGGCTGTACCTGCGATATTCCGCCCGGCGCCCCTGCCGTGGCCGGTAGTGGCCTGGAACAAGTGATGTGCGAGACCGAAGCGGGCGCCCATCCCACCTCACCAAGATGCTAGGGTAGAAGCCTGCCTCCAAGGAGCCCGACATGGACCCGATCACTACGCTTGCCACCCGCTTGGGTGAACACCTGCGCCGCTTCAACGCGCAGGTGACCACCGCCGAATCCTGCACCGGTGGCGGCATCGCCGAGGCCATCACCCGCGTGCCCGGCAGCTCGGCCTGGTTCGAGGCTGGGTACGTGACCTATTCCAACATCCAGAAAACCCGTCAGCTGGGAGTGCCCGCGGCGTTGTTCGGCCAGGTTGGCGCGGTCAGCCAGGAAGTGGTCGAAGCCATGGTCCGCGGCGCCCAGGCCGCCAGCGGCGCGCGCTTTGCCGTGGCGGTGAGCGGCGTGGCCGGGCCGGACGGTGGTTCGCCGGCCAAACCGGTGGGGACCGTGTGGCTGGCCTGGGCCGATGGCAACCATGTATTCAGCGAGCGGCGCCAGTTCGACGGCGACCGCGAGGCGGTGCGTCGACAGACGGTGATCGCCGCGTTAGACGGCTTGTTACAGCTTGGTGCCGAGTAAATCGACGACAGGGGTTTGCGCGGGCGCCTGCCTGTGGAATAATACTGGCTACTTATACAGGTATTCCGGCCGTCAGGGCCAAGTCGAACACGTGAGGATTTCAATGGACGACAACAAGAAGCGCGCCTTGGCTGCGGCCCTGGGTCAGATCGAACGCCAATTCGGCAAGGGCGCCGTCATGCGCATGGGCGACCACGAGCGCCAGGCTATCCCTGCCATCTCCACCGGCTCGCTGGGCCTGGACATCGCCCTGGGCATCGGCGGCCTGCCAAAAGGCCGTATCGTCGAGATCTACGGCCCGGAGTCGTCGGGTAAGACCACGCTGACCCTGTCGGTCATCGCCGAAGCCCAGAAAAACGGCGCCACCTGCGCCTTCGTCGACGCCGAACACGCCCTCGACCCCGAGTACGCCGGCAAGCTGGGCGTCAATGTCGACGACCTGCTGGTTTCGCAGCCGGACACCGGCGAACAGGCCCTGGAAATCACCGACATGCTGGTGCGTTCCAACGCCGTTGACGTGATCATCGTCGACTCCGTGGCTGCCCTGGTACCGAAGGCCGAGATCGAAGGCGAGATGGGTGACATGCACGTGGGTCTGCAGGCGCGCCTGATGTCCCAGGCGCTGCGCAAGATCACCGGTAACATCAAGAACGCCAACTGCCTGGTCATCTTCATCAACCAGATCCGTATGAAGATCGGTGTGATGTTCGGCAGCCCGGAAACCACCACCGGTGGTAACGCCCTGAAGTTCTACGCCTCGGTGCGTCTGGATATTCGCCGTACCGGTGCGGTCAAGGAAGGCGACGAGGTGGTCGGTAGCGAAACCCGCGTCAAGATCGTCAAGAACAAGGTTTCGCCGCCATTCCGTCAGGCTGAGTTCCAGATCCTCTACGGCAAGGGTATCTACCGTAACGGCGAGATCATTGATCTGGGTGTTTCCCAAGGCCTGGTCGAGAAATCCGGTGCCTGGTACGCCTACCAAGGCAACAAGATCGGTCAAGGCAAAGCAAACGCCGCGAAGTACCTTGCTGAGAACCCGGCTATTGGCGCCGAGATTGAGAAGCAGATTCGCGAGAAGCTGCTGACCGCTGGTGCTGTTGCGGCTGCTGGCAAGGCTGCTGCTGCCGAAGCCGATGCCGATGACATGGCCGACGCTGACGCCGGCTATTGATTGCGCGGTAGATAGCCGAACATGTCCGCCGTACTCGACACCCCCGTCGCCATCCGGCGGACAGCCATGGACCTGCTTGCGCGACGTGAGCACGGTCGCGTCGAGCTGACGCGCAAGTTGCGTCAGCGCGGCGCTTCGGACGAGTTGATTGGGCCTGAACTCGATCGGCTCGCCGAAGAAGGGTTGCTTAGCGAAGCCCGCTACCTCGAAAGTTTCATCCGGTACCGTTCAAGCTCCGGCTATGGCCCTGCGCGTATTCGCGAAGAGCTAGGCCAGCGCGGTTTGGCGCGTGCTGATATCGAGCAGGCGCTACGCGAGAGCGAGGTGGACTGGGGCGAGCGCATGCGTGACGTATGGCAGCGCAAGTTTGCCGGGCAGCGCCCGCAAGATCCCCGCGGCCGTGCCCAGCAGACCCGGTTTCTGGCTTACCGGGGTTTCCCCATGGACATGATCGGCCGGCTGCTCAGTGGGCGTGATCGCGACGATTACTGAGGGCTGGGGCCGTTTTGCAGTCCTTTGCGGGAGCGGACCTGTGTCACGATCAACTGACCTTCAACGCCTCCCTGGCCCGCTGCGTCGTATGCATGGGCTGCGGCTTGGCCCAGTTCTCCGGCAGGTTGATGAAATCCACCAGCTCGCGCAGCCTGCCCTGATCCCGGCCATTGAAGGCAAATGACAAGCGGGTCAGGTGGTTGAAGTTGCCCACTTCGTGCTCGGCGCTGCTGTCAGGTTGCTGGTGGTACTTGCCACTCAAACGCAAATCGGCAAAGCCTTCCTGGATATCATACAGCGCCGCTTCGCTGAGCGGGTGATGCATGCGGATCACGAACTGGCTCTTCAGCCAGCGGCTGGAGTGGTAGTTGCTGTAGAACTGGTTGATTTCCTCCACTGCCTCGTCAGCGCTGTGCACCAGGCGCAGCAGTTTCAGGTCGCTGGGCAAGATGTAGCGGTTTTCCTCCAGTTGGCGGCTGATGAAGTCCAGGCAGTCGCGCCAGAAGCTGCCACCTGGTGAGTCCAGCAGCACCACCGGTACCAGCGGGCTCTTGCCGGTCTGGATCAGGGTCAGCACCTCCAATGCTTCATCCAAAGTGCCGAAACCACCCGGGCACAGCACCAGGCCATCGGCCTCCTTGACGAAGAACAGCTTGCGGATGAAGAAGAAATGGAACGGCAGCAGCTTGTCGGTGCCATCTACCGTGGGGTTGGCGTGTTGTTCGAAGGGTAGGGTGATGTTGAATCCCAGGCTGTGGTCGCTGCCGGCGCCTTCGTGGGCGGCTGCCATGATGCCGCCGCCGGCACCGGTTATTACCATCAGGTCGGAGCGCGCCAGGGTTGCGCCCAGTTCGCGGGCCAGGGCGTACATCGGGTGTTCCAGCGGGGTGCGCGCCGAGCCGAACACGGTCACCTTGCGGCGGTCCTTGTAGCGTTCCAGGGTGCGGAACGAATGGTCCAGTTCGCGCAGGGCCTGCAGGGTGATCTTGGCGCTCCAGCGGTCGGTGTCGTCATGGGCCATGCGCAGGATGGTCAGCATCATGTCGCGGTACAGCGCCAGGTTGGGGCTGTTCGGTGCCACCAGTTGCAGTTGTGCGTCGATGTTGCTCAGGTCGATGTTGTTGTCGCGGAAATGGCTGAACAGCAGTTCACTCGATTGGTAAGGCATGCAACGTCTCCTTCTGCACCTATACCTCTGACCTCAATCTAGACCCTTGCGCTCAATCCTGCCGGGGGTGTTCGACACAGCCGCCCGTCGGCATGCAGCCACGGGGGATGCGGGTTTGGTTAACTGGGTAAAGCGAAACGTGTCGATGCAGGAGGTGGCGGTATGCATCGCTTGATCATCGAAGTTGACCGGCAGCTTTACCAGCAGCTGGAGAATGCGGCCCAGATGCATCACCTGAGCCTGGAGAACGAGTGCCGGCGCAGGCTGTCGGGGCTGGAATGCCAGTCGCGCTACCTGCAGGCGCTGCTGGCAGAGATGCGCGCTGATGCCGCTGAGGGGCGCTGGTGCGCCCGTGAAGACGAGAAGGCGTAGCGATCCGAGCTGGTTTACTTCTTCTTGTTGCCGGCCACGCAGCTGGCGTTGTCGAACGCCTGGTCCATGATCGGTTGATTGGTCTTGTATACCGTGAAGCGGTAGACCATCACCGCGCCTTTGGACATCAGGTTACGGAAACCGCTGTTGCGGCAGACGCTATCACCCAGCTGGCTGCGGACCTGTTCGGGGTTGGCCTGCATGCGCGCGGCATGGTCCTGGCGCACGCTCAGGTGGTTGACCAGTGCCTTGCCTTCCACCGTGTAACCTTGGTCGAGGATGTCCTCGTTGATGGCTCGCGGGGTGCCGACACTGCTCTCTTTGGCAACCTTCTGCAACATGTTGTTCAGGTCGTATTCCTGCTTGGAAGCCGCCTGGGCTGCCAGGGGCAGGGCGAGCAACAGGCTCAGGGCGGGGACGATACGGCGCAGCATGAATCTCTCCTGGTTCGATGACTGGCGCTTTGACATGCGCGGGTCGACGGCGTTCCCTGAAAATCGCGCAGGCGCGAGGCTGGGGTACGGTAAAGCAGCGATTATAAGGACCGCGTCGCCACCTGCACAGCAATTGCCCCCTGTTCTGGTAGACTGGTGCCCTTAGTTTTCTCCGAGTCATCCTTGTGTCCATTCCCAACCTGTCCAGAGGCCTGCCGGCATGAGCCATGCGGTAGCGCGCCTGCGCGCCGAACGCCTGGCTCGCAGCAACAAGCCCTTCATCGCCCGTGGTTCACGTGCCGAACGCTGCCCCGATTGCCGGGTCATTGCCACTCATTGCCTGTGCGCCTGGAAGCCCCGGGTGCAGGCCGAGTCCGGCGTGTGCCTGCTGATGCATGACACCGAGCCGCTCAAGCCCACCAATACCGGTTGGCTGATTGCCGACCTGATCGAGGACACCTCGGCTTTCGGCTGGCTGCGCACTTCGGTAGACGAACGCTTGCTGGCGTTGCTGGACGACCCGCGTTGGCAGCCCTACATCGTCTTCCCCGGCGAATTCGTTGCCCAGGAGCGAGTGGTCAGCGAGGTAGTGCGTGAGCCCGGCAAGCGTCCGCTGTTCATCCTACTGGATGCCACCTGGACCGAAGCGCGCAAGATGTTCCGCAAAAGCCCGTACCTTGATCGCTTCCCGGTGTTGAGCCTGCAGGCCGAGCAGATGTCCCGCTACCGCCTGCGCCGCTCCAAGCGCGATGATCACTTCTGTACCGCGGAAGTCGCGGCCATGTGCCTGGACCTTGCCGGCGATACCCAGGCCTCGCAGGCGCTGGACGCCTACCTGGATGTGTTCAGCCTGCATTACCTGAGCGGCAAGCGTCGCCTGCCGCTGGACGAGCAGGACGACACCCACCAGCGTTTGCATACCTTCCTATAGTCCAAGGGGCACAACCCCTGCTTTGGTTCATAATGACCCTTACCCGAGTGCCCGACACAGAACAGGATCCCCAGATCGATGGCCACTTACGAAATCCTGATTGCCGATGACCACCCGCTGTTCCGTGGCGCCTTGCGCCAGGCCGTTACCCTCGGCCTGGGCCCGGATGTACGCCTGGTAGAAGTTGCCAGCATTGCCGAACTGGAAACCCGTCTGAGCGAAAAAGACAACTGGGACCTGGTGTTGCTGGACTTGAACATGCCGGGTGCCTACGGTTTTTCCGGGCTGGTGCTGCTGCGCGGGCAATACCCGCAGATCCCCGTGGTGATGGTATCGGCGCAGGAAGAGGCTGCAGTGGTGGTCAAGTCCCGCGAATTTGGCGCCAGTGGCTTCATTCCCAAGTCCAGCACCCTGGAAGTGATCCAGGATGTGGTGCGCAAGGTGCTCGATGGTGAGGTCTGGTGGCCGCCGCAGGCGTTCGAAAGGGTCGATGTCTCGGCCGAAGCCAAGGCCGCCAGCGAAGGCCTTGCCAGCCTCACGCCGCAGCAGTTCCGGGTGCTGACCATGGTCTGCGAAGGGCTGCTGAACAAGCAGATTGCCTATGAGCTGAACGTGTCGGAAGCAACCATCAAGGCTCACGTGACGGCAATCTTCCGCAAGCTGGGTGTGCGTACCCGCACCCAGGCGGCGTTGTTGCTGCAACAACTTGAATCGGTTGCCAGCAGTTGAGTGGGCGTGGCTTCACGCTTTTTTTACCCGTGCCGGTCTAGTCTGCTGGCCTTTCCGCCGTGAAGTGACTCACATGACATCGCCATTCAAGGGCCAGACTGGCCTCAAACGTATCTTCAACGCCGCCGGATATTCGCTGGATGGGCTGCGCGCTGCCTTCAAGGGTGAGGCCGCGTTCCGCCAACTGGTGCTGCTCAACGTGCTGCTGGTCCCGATTACCTTCTGGCTGCCGGTCAGCCGTGCAGAGCGTGCAATCATGATCGCCGTTTGCCTGTTGGGCTTGATCGTCGAATTGTTCAACTCGGCGGTGGAGGCAGCCATCGATCGTATTTCGCTGGAGCGCCACCCACTGTCGAAAAACGCCAAGGACATGGGCAGCGCCGCGCAGCTGGTGGCACTGACCATGGTGGCGCTGGTGTGGGGTGTGATCCTGCTTTAAGCGATCGGTGGCAACACGATCTCGTCACTGCGTGTGAAACCCGCGGTGAAGTTGCGGCACAGTTCGAGAAATTCGCGCATGGCCGAGGTCTGGTACTTCTGTTTGTGCCAGATGAAGTAGAACTGGCGCATCAGGTCCAGCTCCGGGGTTTCCACCGCTACCAGGCTGCCGCGGCGGAAGGCGTCACGCAGGGCAAGGCGCGAGATGCAGCCGATGCCCAGGCCCGACTCCACCGCGCGCTTGATGGCTTCGGTGTGTTCCAGCTCCAGGCGGATGTTGAGGTTGGTGCGGTGGTGGCGCATGGCCTGGTCGAAAGTCAGGCGCGTGCCTGAGCCCTGTTCGCGCAGGATCCACGCCTCCTGGGACAAGGTCTGTACATCGGCGCGTCCCAGTTTGGCCAGCGGATGCTGTGGCGCGCAGAACACCACAAGTTCGTCCTCGACCCAGGGCTGCACTTCCAGGTCCGGGTGGTTGCAATCGCCTTCGATCAGACCCAGATCAATTTCGTAATGCGCCACCTGTTGCACGATATGCGCGGTGTTCTGCACATGCAGCTTCACCTGGCTTTCCGGGTGCACCTGCATGAAGCTGCCGATCAGCAGGGTGGCCAGGTAGTTGCCGATGGTCAGCGTGGCGCCGACTGCCAGCGAGCCGAAACCGGACTTGCCGTTGAGCAGGTCTTCGATTTCCTTGGCCTGGTCGAGCAGGGCCACTGCCTGCGGCAACAGTTGCTGGCCCAGGGCGTTGAGGCTCAGGCGCTTGCCGGCCCGGTCGAACAGCTGGCAGCTGGACTGTCGCTCAAGCTCGGTGATCGAGGTGCTGGCGGCCGACTGCGACAAGGCCAACACACTGGCGGCGCGGGAAACGCTCTGGTGCTGGGCCACGGCAACGAAGACTTGCAGTTGACGAAGTGTAAATCGCATATCGATATAACCGATAACACATATCTTGATAATCCAGTTAACAGATATTGTCGCTGCCCCTAAACTATCGCGCAACTGCGCGTCTTGCGCGCGCCGCGTCTTTCTTCAGGAGCCCCATTAAATGAGCAACATGAACCACGAACGTGTCCTCAGTGTGCACCACTGGAACGACACCCTGTTCAGCTTCAAGTGCACCCGCGACCCGGGCCTGCGCTTCGAGAACGGTCAGTTCGTGATGATCGGCCTGCAACAAGAAAGCGGCCGTCCGCTCATGCGCGCCTATTCCATCGCCTCGCCGAACTGGGAAGAGCACCTGGAGTTCTTCAGCATCAAGGTGCCGGACGGTCCGCTGACCTCGCAGCTGCAGCACCTGAAGGAAGGCGACGAGATCATCATCAGCAAGAAGCCTACCGGTACCCTGGTACTCGACGACCTGAACCCGGGCAAGCATTTGTACCTGCTGAGCACCGGCACTGGCCTGGCACCGTTCATGAGTGTCATCCAGGACCCGGAAACCTACGAGCGCTTCGAGAAAGTGATCCTGGTGCACGGCGTGCGCTACGTGAACGAAGTGGCCTACCGCGAGTTCATCACCGAGCACCTGCCGCAGAACGAGTTCTTCGGTGAGTCGGTTCGCGACAAGCTGATCTACTACCCGACCGTGACCCGTGAACCGTTCGAGAACCAGGGCCGCCTGACCGACCTGATGCGCAGCGGCAAGCTGTTCAGCGACATCGGCCTGCCACCGATCAACCCGCAGGACGACCGCGCGATGATCTGCGGCAGCCCGAGCATGCTCGACGAAACCAGCGAAGTGCTGGACAGCTTCGGTCTGAAGATCTCCCCGCGCATGCGCGAGCCGGGTGACTACCTGATCGAGCGAGCCTTCGTCGAGAAGTAAGGCGCAGGCTGATGCAAAAGAAGGCGACCCCCGGGTCGCCTTTCTTGTGCCTGTGATTCATATATCGCCTGTACCGGCCCTTTCGCGGGCTTGCCCGCTCCCACAGGGATATCACAAGGCCTGAGGTCAGTGGTACCCCTGTGGGAGCGGGCAAGCCCGCGAAGAGGCCGGAACAGGCAATACACAATCTATTCGACGCGCGTCTCGCCGCTATACACCAATATCTCCCGACACCGCTTGCACAGGTAGCGCCGCCCTTGGCGCACCAGCTTGTGCCGCTGCGCGGTAAACGGGAAGTCGCTCTGCGGGCAGGGGCAGCGGTAGATGTAGCGGGTCACCACGCGCCTTTGCACTTCGTAGTTGTGGCAACGGTTGGGCGGCAGTTCATACACCCCGCGCATGATCAGCTGCCACTCTTCGCCATGGGCCTGAATGCGGTCGCCGAACAGATGGTGTGCCACCAGGTGCGCCACCTCATGGGCCACGGTCTGGCGCAGGAAGTCTTCCTGGTTTTCGCGGTAAAGCTGCAGGTTGAAGCGCAGCAGGTTCTCGTGCAGGTGGGCGACGCCGGCTTTTTGCCCGCGCAGCTTGAAGCTGATTTCCGGGCGTGGGAAGGGGCGTTTGAAGAAGGTTTCAGCTTGCTGGTAACAGGTTTCGACGCGTTGTCTGAGCAGCTCGGGCATGGCGGGGTGGTTCTCCTGACCGGACATTATGCCGCAACCCCGGGCAACCTGCCGAGCCACCGGTCAGCGCACAGCCAGAGGCCGCCTTGCGGCGGCCCCAGGTTTGATGCCCCAGTGTTGGTCGAGTCTGTTCTAGTTGGTGTAGACGGGCCCCACGCCCAGTCCCCAGATGATCACCGTGGCGGCCATGATCGCCACCAGTACCACAAGGCCTACCGCCAGCACCGAGCTGGAGAACAGGAAGCCTTCGTCGGAGGGTATGTTCATGAACGTCGGCAAACCGACGTACAACAGGTACACCGTGTAGCAGATGGCGGCCGTGCCGATCAGCATGCCCAGCCACAGGTGCGGGTACAGCGCAGCCAGGCCGCCGATGAACAACGGTGTGGCGGTGTAGGTGGCAAAGGCGATGCACTGTGCCATGGACGGGTTGGCATCGTAGGTGCGGGCCATCCAGTGGATGAACGCCCCCATTACCGCCACCCCGGCAAGCATCGCCAGGTACGACATGATGCTCATCCAGATGGCGCTTTCCATGGTCAGCATCACCGCTGGCCGGTCGCCGATCACCCAGCCGACCTGGGTGGTACCGATGAACGCCGAAACGGCGGGGATCGCAGCCAGGATCAGGGTGTGCGTCAGGTACATGTGGCTGATGGTTTCTTCTTCGCCACGAATTTCCCGCCATTCCTGGTCGGGATGGGTAAACAGCCCCACAACGTGATGAATCATGCCGATCACTCCTCTCAATGTTGCCAAACGCCCCCCAGATGGAGCGCAAGCGGCCCTAGGCCCGAACACCGAAGCAAGCGGTAATGTGGCCTTATGTCGCAGTATAGGAAGCCGTTACCCGCATAAACCGTGCTTTTTAGAGCAAATTGCGCTGTAAGGCGCGCTGTTGATTACAATGAAGTCTTTATCGGAATGCCTACAGCGCCGCCGCGTTTGTGCGTAAAATAGCCGGCTTTTGTCACACCTCGCGGATCCAAGCGCTATGGGCACCCTCTCGGTCAACCAGAACAAACTGCAAAAACGCCTGCGTCGTCTCGCCGGCGAAGCCATCACCGACTACAACATGATCGAGGATGGCGACAAGGTCATGGTCTGCCTGTCCGGCGGCAAGGACAGCTACACCATGCTCGACGTTCTGTTGCACCTGCAGAAGGTGGCACCGATCAAGTTCGAGATCGTCGCGGTGAACATGGACCAGAAGCAGCCGGGGTTCCCCGAGCATGTGCTGCCGGCCTACCTGAAGGAACTGGGCGTCGAGTACCACATTGTCGAGAAGGACACCTATTCGGTGGTCAAGGAGCTTGTCCCCGAGGGCAAGACCACCTGCTCGCTGTGTTCGCGCCTGCGCCGTGGCACCCTGTACACCTTTGCCGACGAAATCGGCGCGACCAAGATGGCGCTGGGGCACCACCGCGACGATATCGTCGAAACCTTCTTCCTCAACATGTTCTTCAACGGTGCGCTCAAGGGCATGCCGCCGAAGCTGCGCGCCGACGATGGCCGCAACGTGGTGATCCGCCCGCTGGCCTACTGCAGCGAGAAGGATATCCAGGCCTACTCGGACATGAAGGAATTCCCGATCATCCCGTGCAACCTGTGCGGTTCGCAGGAAAACCTGCAGCGCCAGGTGGTCAAGGACATGCTGGTGGAGTGGGAGCGCAAGCACCCGGGGCGTACCGAGAGCATCTTCCGTGCCCTGCAGAACGTGGCACCGTCGCAGTTGGCCGACCGCAACCTGTTCGACTTCACCAGCCTGAAGATCGACGAGAACGCCACCCCACGTTTCCTTGACGTGCTGAACATCTGAGCCCATGCGCGATTACCAGTGGTTGCACGAGTACTGCCTGAACCGCTTCGGCTCGGCCCAGGCCCTGGAGGCCTTCCTGCCGCAGCCGCGCACACCCGCACAACTGCGTGATATCAGCGACGACCGCTACCTGTCGACCTTGGCCCTGCGCGTGTTCCGCGCCGGGCTCAAGCACAGCCTGGTGGATGCCAAGTGGCCGGCGTTCGAGCAGGTGTTCTTCGGCTTCGCCCCGGAGAAGGTGGTATTGATGGGCGCCGAGCACCTCGAGCGGCTGATGCACGACGAGCGCATCATCCGCCACCTGGGCAAGCTCAAGAGCGTGCCGCGCAATGCGCAGATGGTTCTTGACGTGGCCAAGGAGAAGGGCAGTTTCGGCGCCTTCATCGCCGACTGGCCGGTGACCGACATCGTCGGTTTGTGGAAATACCTGGCCAAGCACGGCAACCAGCTGGGCGGGTTGTCGGCACCGCGCTTCCTGCGAATGGTTGGCAAGGACACGTTCATCCCTACCGATGACATGGCTGCGGCGTTGATTGCGCAGAAGGTGGTCGACAAGCCGCCGACCAGCCAGCGGGACCTGGCCTTGGTGCAGCAGGCGTTCAACCAGTGGCATGCGGAGAGTGGGCGGCCGCTGTGCCAGTTGTCGGTGATGCTGGCGCATACCGTCAACCATTGAGAGTTGTGTTGGCCCCTTCGCGGGCATGCCCGCTCCCACAGGTACAGCGCCGACCTCAAGTGTGGCGCGAACCCTGTGGGAGCGGGCAAGCCCGCGAAGAATCTAACTGCCTTCGCCCGCCATGCGCCGCTCATGCTGGAATTTCCAGCGCACATACAGCAGCCCGGCAATGAACAGCCCCAGGCTCACCAGTACTTCAACCCAGCCAAATACCGCCCGCGCCGGGTCGAACGCCGCCAGCACGCCCTTGATGAAATAGATATTCACCACGAAGCAGGTCCAGGCATGTGCCCGGGCGCTGCCTGTCAGCATGCCCGGCAGCAACAGCAGCAACGGCACCAGTTCGATCGCCAGGATCACCTCGACCCGCGCCCCGTGCAGGTTGGCGAACCACAGGTTGTTCGCCACCAGCAGGGCGATCAGGCCGAAGAAGAATGCCAGGCTCAGCGCCCGCGTCAGGCGCAGGCGAGGCGCCAGCCACTCAAGCGGCGGCAATACCTTGGGCTTCTTAGCCACGTGCAGCCTCCAGGGCCTTTGCAGTGGTCGCCAGGCGTTGGCCAAGGGCGCGGCACAGGGCTATCTCGTGCTGGTCGAGCTCGCGCTTGCCATCGGCGCCAGCATGATGGCTGGCGCCATACGGGGTGCCGCCGCCACGGGTTTCGAGCAATGCCGATTCGCTGTACGGCAGGCCCATCACCAGCATGCCGTGGTGCATCAGCGGCAGCATCATCGACAGCAGAGTGGTTTCCTGCCCGCCGTGCAGGCTGGCGGTAGAGGTGAACACGCCTGCCGGCTTGCCGACCAGTTCACCGCCCAGCCACAGGCTGCTGGTGCCATCCAGGAAGTACTTGAGCGGCGCCGCCATGTTGCCGAAGCGGGTCGGGCTGCCCAGTACCAGGCCGGCGCAGTGGCGCAGGTCGTCCAGGGTGGCGTACAGCGCACCGTTGGCCGGGATGTCCGGGGCCACTGCTTCGCACTCGGTGGAAATCGCCGGTACCGTGCGCAGGCGGGCTTCCATGCCGGCCAGCTCGATGCCGCGGGCGATGTGCCGGGCCATCTCGCTGGTCGACCCATGGCGGCTGTAATACAGCACCAGGATGTAGGGCTCGCTCACGGCAGGATCTCCAGTACTTTCTCGGGTGGCCGGCCGACCACGGCCTTGTCGCCAGCGACGAGGATCGGCCGCTCGATCAGCTTGGGGTGCCGGGCCATGGCGTCGATCAGTTGCGCGTCGGTAAGCGACGGGTCGGCCAGGTTCAGCTCCTTGTACTCGTCCTCGCCGGTACGCAGCAGCTGGCGCGGGGCGATGCCCAGCTTGCCGAGCAGAGCCGTCAGGGTGGCCGCGTCGGGCGGGGTCTCGAGGTAGCGCACGATTGTCGGCGCCAGGCCGCGAGCTTCGAGCAGTTCCAGGGCGCCGCGGGATTTCGAGCAGCGCGGGTTATGATAGAGCGTGAGGTCGGTCATGTCGGGTCGCATCCAGCAGGGTGTGGCGGCTATTCTAACCGCAGCGACTGACCAATTTGCTTTAAAACTCAAGAAGGATTGACCCATGGCAAGGCGTCTGGCAGCAGTACTGGCCATCACCGCGAGCCTGTTGCTCGGTGGTTGCGGTGCCGATTATGGCGTGGACCAACACGGTAATACGGTTAAGGCCGAACAGATCGACGGGCACTGGCTGGTGCTCAACTACTGGGCCGAATGGTGCGGGCCGTGCCGTACCGAAATCCCTGAACTGAACGCGGCAGCCAAGCAGTGGGCGGCCGATGGTATCAAGGTGGTGGGGGTGAACTTCGATGGCTTGCAAGGGCAGGAGCTGAAGCAGGCTGCCGAAACCCTGGGCATCGCTTTCACCGTATTGGCGCAGGACCCGGCCGAGCGCTATGACCTGCCACGTAGCGAGGCATTGCCGGTGACCTACATCATCGATGACAAGGGCAAGGTGCGGGAGCAACTTATGGGCGAGCAGACCCTGGAAGGGCTGCAGGCCAAGATCAAGGCGCTGAAGGGCGCCTGATTCTTTGGGTTGCCACGCGGTCTTGTGGGAGCGGCCTTGTGTCGCGAAAGGGCTGCATGGCAGCCCCGGCAATTTCAGCGGCTAAGCTGATATCCGGGGCCGCTACGCGCCCCTTTCGCGACACAAGGCCGCTCCCACAGGCCGCAAAGCGGCCCCGGCAATATTCAGCCTTCCTCAGGCCAGAAGCGCAGTGGCTTGCCTTCGGCCGGCCAGAAACGCATCTGCTCGATAGGCGACACATCCCAGCGCTGCACTGTTTCCAGCGCCTGCAGGAAGCGCTTTTCCTGCTCCATCAACGCCGGCGCGCAGAGCTTGCGGGTCTTGCCGACCTTGCCGAAGCTGAGGTGCTCGCCGTCCAGTGTGTATGGCGCGAACCAGTGGTTGCAGCCGCCATTGCCATAGGCACGGCCATCGCTGGCCAAGGTCAGGGTCAGGTGGCTGTAGTCGATCAGCGGCCGTTCGCCAATCCACTCCAGCACATAGCTGCGCTCCTGCTGCAGCTTGGAAGGTTCTGCGGCGCAGCCGAGCAGGCCGGTGGCAATCAGCACGCCGGTCAGCAGATTTTTCACTCGGCGCTCTCCTGGCAACGCGGGCACAGGTGTTTTTCGCCACGGCTGGCCCAGCCCAGCTCGGCAACGCGCGCGCTGGCGGCAGGCTGGCGGGCTTTCTTGCCCAGCTTGGCGTCCACCGCGAACTCGAAGTCCAGCACGGCGTCGCAGCTGTCGCACGCGACCTGCCAGGTGAGGATTTCCAGCTCGTTGAACACCGGGCCGCTGGCCACGGCAACCCACTGGCCGCGCGGGTTGATCAGGTGGCGCACGCTCTCCACTGTCAGGCGCATGGACAAGTCCTTGCTGCCCTTGAGGGTGACCAGCAGGGTGTCGCCTTTGTGCATCGAGCCGCCGTTGCCGGTGACCTGGTAGCGGCCCGGCACCAGGGCGCGGCACTCGATCAGGGTATGTTGCGGGTTGAAAAGGGTGTAGCGGAAATCGTGCTCGACCATGGGTCCTCCAGAAATGCCGCGTATCCTAGCACTAACCCATCACCAGATTCTGTGGATTGCCTGCCGCCCAGCGGTTGATGTTGTCCAGCGTGGTCGCGGCGATGGCATCCAGTGCCTCGCGGGTAAGGAACGCCTGGTGGGCAGTGATGATCACGTTTGGGAAGGTCAGCAGACGGGCCAGCACGTCGTCCTGCAGCGGCAGGTCGGAGCGGTCCTCGAAGAACAGCTGGGCTTCTTCTTCGTATACGTCCAGGCCGAGGTAGCCGAGCTGACCGCTCTTCAGTGCGTCGATCAGCGCCGGGGTGTCGACCAGCGCGCCGCGGCCGGTGTTGATCAGCATGGCGCCGGGCTGCAGCTGGGCCAGGCTTTGTGCATTGATCAGGTGCCGGGTGTGCTCGGTCAGCGGGCAGTGCAGGCTGATGACGCGGGCTTCGCGCAGCAACTCGGGCAATGGCAGGTAGCGCGCGCCCAAGGCCAGCAACTCGGGGTTGGGGTAGGGGTCATAAGCCAGTAACTGGCAGCCGAAACCAGCCATGATGCGAGCAAAGGCTGTGCCGATCTGGCCGGTACCGACCACGCCGACGGTCTTGCCGTGCAGGTCGAAGCCGGTCAGCCCATGCAGGGTGAAGTCACCCTCGCGGGTGCGGTTGTAGGCCCGGTGCAGGCGCCGGTTCAGGGCCAGGATCAGCGCCACGGCGTGTTCGGCCACGGCGTGCGGCGAGTAGGCCGGCACTCGCACTACGGTCAGGCCCAGGCGCTGGGCGGCGGCCAGGTCGACATGGTTGTAGCCGGCCGAGCGCAGGGCGACCAGGCGCGTGCCGCCTGCGGCCAGGCGCTGCAGCACCTGGGCGTCGAGCTCGTCATTGATGAAGGCGCAGACCACCTCGTAGCCATTGGCCAGGGTAGCGGTGTCGAGGGTCAGGCGGGCGGGCTGGAAGTGCAGGTCCAGTGTGGTGCCGCTGGCGGCACGGGTGAAGCTTTCCTGGTCGTAGTGCTGGCTGCTGAACAACAGGGCGCGCATGGTGGGTTCCTTTTCCAGTGCAGGAGGTACAGCATACCTTGAATATGGCGCGGGCCACTGTGGGAGCGGGCGTGCCCGCGAAGAAGACTTCGCGGTGGATGGCACGGGCTTCGCCCATGTTCGCGGGCACGCCCGCTCCCACAGGGAACTGTGTCAGGCGCTCAATCTGGCCTGCGCCGCCAGGCGGTTGATCGCCGCATCCAGTTCGTCCAGTGCCAGTTGTGCCAGCGGGTTTTCCTGCTTGAGCAAGGTTTCGCTGCGCTGGCACGCGGCCCGCAACTGCGGGACGCCGCAATAACGTGAGGCGCCGTTCAGGCGGTGCACCTGTTCGATCAGGCGGTTGCGGTCGTCGGCCTCGCGGGCGGCGCGTATGGCTTCGCGGTCGGCTTCCAGCGAGCCCAGCAGCATGCTCAGCATATCGGCCGCCAGGTCCGCTTTGCCGGCGGCCAGGCGCAGGCCTTCCTCAGGGTCCAGCACCTTCAGGTCATCACCGTTGGCCAGTTGCTCGGCCAGGCGTTCCTGCTCTGGCGCACCCAGGCTCAGGCCGGTCCATTTCATTACCACCTGGGCCAGCTGCCGTTCGCTGATTGGCTTGGTCAGGTAGTCGTCCATGCCTCCATGCAGCAACGCGCGTTTCTCGTTGGCCATGGCGTGGGCGGTGAGGGCGACGATCGGCAACGGGTCGCCGCTTTGGGTGTTTTCCCACAGGCGGATCTGCTCGGTGCAGGCGCGGCCGTCCATGCCGGGCATCTGCACGTCCATCAGCACCAGGTCGAACGGTTCGTTCTGTACCGCCTGTACTGCCGCATAGCCGTTGTCGACGGCCAGCACCTCGGCGCCCAGGTCTTCGAGCAGGGTCTGCACCAGCAGTAGGTTGGCGGGGTTGTCGTCGACGCAGAGGATCTTCGGCTGGCGCTGGCCGTTGATGCTGTTCACCTCGCCCTGCGGGCGGCGCGGTTGCACCAGTTCCAGCAACAGGCGGCGCAGTTTGCGCGTGCAGGTCGGCTTGGACAGCAACTGGCCATGGCCGTTGGGAAGGTACGGGTGGTACAGCGCCTGCTCGGTGGTCGGGCACAGCACCACGCACTGGCAATGGTAGCGCTCGAGCTGCTGATGGTAATGGCCCAGCTGCTCGGGCGACAGGTTGCCAAGGTTGGCCCCGAGCACGGCGAACTCGAACGGCAGGCCGGCCTGGCTGGCGGCTTGCACGCCCTGCAGCAGTTGGTCGAAGGAGGCGAACAGGCTGACGCTGAGGCCGCAGTCTTCCAGCTGGTGCTCCAACGCCTGGCGCGCCAGTTCGTGGCCATCGACGATGGCTGCGCGGCGGCCCAGCAGCGGTTGCAGCGGCAGCTCCTCGACACCATCGTGGGCCTTGGGCAGGTTGAGGCTGATCCAGAACTGCGAACCCTCGCCCGGGGTGCTGTCGACGCCGATTTCTCCGCCCATCTGCTCGATCAGGCGCTTGGAAATCACCAGCCCCAGGCCGGTGCCGCCAGGCTGGCGGGCCAGCGAGTTGTCGGCCTGGCTGAAGGCCTGGAACAGCGTACGCACATCCTGCGGCGACAAGCCGATGCCGGTGTCCTGCACGCTGATGCGCAGCTGCGCACTGTCCTCGTGCTCATCTTCGAGCATGGCGCGTACGACGATGGTGCCCTCGCGGGTGAACTTGATTGCGTTGCTGACCAGGTTGGTAAGGATCTGCTTGAGCCGCAACGGGTCGCCGATCAACGACGACGGGGTATCGCGGTAGATCAGGCTGAGCAGTTCCAGCTGCTTGGCGTGGGCGGCCGGGGCGAGGATGGTCAGGGTGTCCTGGATCAGGTCGCGCAGGTTGAAGGGGATGCTGTCGAGCACCAGCTTGCCGGCCTCGATCTTGGAGAAGTCGAGGATCTCGTTGATGATCCCGAGCAGGTTGTCGGCAGACTTCTCGATGGTGCTCAGGTAGTCGAGCTGGCGCGGTGTCAGCTCGCTTTTTTGCAGCAGGTGGGTGAAACCGAGGATGCCGTTGAGCGGGGTGCGGATTTCGTGGCTCATGTTGGCCAGGAATTCCGACTTGATGCGGCTGGCCTCCAAGGCTTCCTTGCGCGCCATGTCCAGCTCGATGTTCTGGATCTCGATGGTTTCCAGGTTCTGGCGTACGTCCTCGGTGGCCTGGTCGATGCTGTGCTGCAGCTCTTCGTGGGCGTTGTGCAAGGTTTCGGCCATACGGTTGATGCCGCGCGCCAGCTCGTCAAGCTCGTGGCTGCCCATGGCCGGCAGGCGCTCCTCGAGGTGGCCGTCCTTGAGCTGGTTGACCGCATGCTTGATGCGCTTGATTGCGGCTCATGCGCAGTGCCAGCAGGCCGCTGAGCACCAGGCAGGCGAGAATCAGCAACAGGCTGGTGAACAGGTTGCGGTAGCCGCGCAGCAGGGTGCCGTCGTGGGACAGCTCGATCTCGACCCAGCCCAGCAGGCGTTCGGCTTCGGTCGGCACGGCATCGGTGGCCAGGTCGCGGTGGTGGCCGAACACTGGCATCAGATAGCGGGTGGCGTCATTGCCGCTGCGTTGCAGCAGCTGGGTGCCGGTGCCGCCGCTGGGCGGCTGGTTTAGCATGCTCGGGCCGGCATGTGCCAGGCGCGTGCGGTCCGGGGCCAGGAAGGCGACTGCGCGCACATCGGCCTGCTCCAGTGTTTGTGCGGCAATGCGCTCAAGTTGTGCCGGTGCCAGCTTGGCCATGGCGGGCGCGGCCAACGGCGCCAGTTGCTCGGCGATCATCTTGCCGCGTTGCAGCAGCTGGGTGCGCAGGTCGTTCTGTTGCAGCCAGGTGAAGTAGCTACCCAGCACCAATGCCATCAGGCCGGCCGGCAGCAGGGCCAGCAGCAGGACCCGGCTGCGAATTCCCAAGCGATCGAGCACACTCGCCTCCTGTCATGTGCCTGGACACCGTCAAGCGATGACGGCCAAGCCGGGAAGTTACTCCGCCTGCGGTGCTATTGCACCTCTTTAGTACGTGTTTTGTGCCCTTGCAGCGGCATTGGTCGCAGGGCGGTTGCCTGGCAGGCGCTGGATACTCAATAATCACGCAATTGAGAATGCATGGCAGTTGCCAATGAATCCTGTAGCTATTCACAACTCCAATATCCTCGCCATCGAGGATGATCCGGTCCTCGGTGCCTATCTGCACGAAGAGCTGCAGCGCGGCGGCTTCCAGGTGACCTGGTGCCGCAATGGCCTGGAGGGCCTTGAAACGGCGGGACGCCATGCTTTCGACGTGGTCCTCATGGACATCCTGCTGCCCGGGCTAAACGGCCTGGATGCCCTGGCGCAGTTGCGCAAGCGCAGCGCCACGCCGGTGATCCTGATGTCGGCGCTAGGTGCCGAAGCCGACCGCATCAGCGGCTTCCAGCGTGGTGCCGACGACTACCTGCCCAAGCCGTTCAGCATGGCAGAGCTGCGGGTGCGCATCGAGGCTATCCTGCGCCGTGTGGCCCTCGAGCGGCGCCATCAAGCCCCGCAGGTGCAGGAAGGCGGTGGCGAGTTGCAATATGACGAGGCGCTGTGCGACGTGCGCCTGGATGGCCGCCTGGCCGGCCTGACACCCAGCGAATACCGCCTGCTCGACATTCTCAACCGCAACCTCGACGAAGTCCTGAGCAAGCCGTTCCTTTACCAGCAAGTGCTACAGCGAGGCTATTCGCGGCATGACCGCAGCCTGGACATGCACGTCAGCCAGATACGCCGCAAGCTCAAGGGCATCGGCTATCACGAACGGCAGATCCGTACCGTGTGGGGCAAGGGCTACGTGCTCAGCGCAAGCGAGGCGGAGTAACCCATGCTCGACCGCCATTCGCTGTTCTGGAAGCTGGCGATCCTGCTGGTGGGCTTCTGCCTGCTGATGATCGGCCTCAGTTACACCTGGGGCCGGCACATGGAGACCCAGAACGCCTTCCTTTCGGAGCCGGCGCGGCAGGCTTTGCGTGGCTATGCCGCCGAGGCCGAGCAGGCATGGCGCAGTGGTGGGCGGGCAGGGCTGGACCGCTGGGTGGCGACGATGCACCAGCGCGAACGCGGCTGGGTCGGCGTGCTCGACCTGAACCTGCGGCCGCTCGACAGCGCCAGCCTCGACCCGCAGATCATGCAGCGGTTGACCCGCCTGCGCGGTGTCGACTGGCCGATGAGCCGGCGCAGCGTCGACCAGCCGTGGTTGCGCATACCGTTCCCGGGGGCACCGGAGCAGGGCATGTTGGTGATCGAACTGCCGCAGCGCTTCAACCCCGGCCAGTACCGGATGCTGTGGCGTATCATCACCAACGGCATCATCCCGGGTCTGTTCACCCTGCTGTTGTGCGTTGGCCTTTATCGCATGCTGATCGTGCCGTTGAACCAATTGCGCGAGCAGGCCAATGCCTGGCGCGCCGACCAGTTGTCGGCTCGCCTCGACTCACGCACCATCGCCCGGCATGACGAGCTGGGTGAACTGGCCCGTGCCTTCGACCAGATGGCCGAGCGGCTGCAGGGCACGGTAGCCATGCAGCAGCAGTTGCTGCGTGATCTGTCTCACGAAATGCGTACGCCACTCAGCCGGCTGCGGGTGGCCTGCGATGGTGAAACCGACCTGCAGCGCCTGCGTGAACGCCTGACACGGGAGGTGGACTGCATGCAGCAGCTGGTCGAGGATACCCTGCAACTGGCCTGGCAGGACGCCGAACGTGCGCCGATGAACCTTGAGCCGATCGAGGTGCAGGCGCTGTGGGAGCTGCTGGCCGAGAATGCCAGTTACGAAAGCGGCTGGGCACCGGCGCGGCTGCGCTGCGAAGTGCCGGCGGACTGCTGGGTGCAGGGCAACCTGAACTACCTGGCCCAGGCGCTGGAGAACCTTTTGCGCAATGCCATTCGTCACTCGCCGGCCGAGGGTGTGGTGCGCCTCGGTGGGCAGCGTGAAGGCGGGTATTGGCGGTTGTGGCTGGAAGACGAAGGCGGTGGCGTGGCTGAAGAAGACCTGGAGCGGATCTTTGCACCGTTCTCACGGCTGGACGGTTCGCGGCCCGGGGATGGTGGTTTCGGCCTGGGGCTGAGCATCGCCCGCAGTGCCATCCAGCGTCAGGGTGGCACCTTGTGGGCGCAGAATGGCAAGCATGGGCTGCGGCTGTGGATGAGATTGCCGTTACATGTGCCGGCCCCTTCGCGGGCACGCCCGGTCCCACAGGTACAGCATTTATCTTGAGTGCAGCGCAATCCCTGTGGGAGCGGGCGTGCCCGCGAAGAGGCCGGTACAGGCTATCGATATAGCTTGTAGCTATATTCATCACAGATTGCGTGATATGGCCGGGAAGGGTTTGCCGGTATGATAGGCACCCCTGCCGTCCGGATTGTGAAATACGCCATGACCTTGCAGTACCCAACCATCGCCGATTGCGTCGGCAATACGCCCCTGGTTCGCCTGCAGCGTATCGCTGGCGAAACCAGCAACACCCTCCTGCTCAAGCTCGAAGGTAACAATCCCGCCGGCTCGGTGAAGGACCGCCCGGCACTGTCGATGATCACCCGCGCCGAACTGCGCGGCCAGATCAAGCCCGGCGATACCCTGATCGAAGCCACCTCCGGCAACACCGGCATCGCCTTGGCGATGGCTGCGGCGATCAAGGGCTACAAGATGATCCTGATCATGCCCGACAACTCCACCGCCGAACGCAAGGCCGCCATGACCGCCTACGGCGCCGAGCTGATCCTGGTGACCAAGGAAGAGGGCATGGAGGGCGCCCGTGACCTGGCCGAGAAGCTGCAGGCCGAAGGCCGCGGCCTGGTGCTGGACCAGTTCGCCAACGGCGACAACCCCATCGCCCACTACAACAGCACCGGCCCCGAGATCTGGCAGCAGACCCAGGGCACCATCACCCATTTCGTCAGCTCCATGGGTACCACCGGTACCATCATGGGCTGCTCGCAGTACCTCAAGGAACAAAACCCGGCGGTGCAGATCATTGGCCTGCAACCAATGGAGGGCTCGGCAATTCCGGGCATCCGCCGCTGGCCCGAGGAATACCTGCCGAAAATCTTCGACGCCAGCCGTGTCGACCGCGTGGTCGACATGTCGCAGCAGGAAGCCGAGGAAACCACCCGCCGCCTTGCCCGTGAAGAGGGCATTTTCTGCGGCGTGTCTTCCGGTGGTGCAGTCGCGGCCATGCTGCGCCTGTCCCGCGAGGTGGAAAATGCCACGATGGTCGCGATCATCTGCGACCGCGGCGACCGTTACCTGTCCACCGGCCTGTTCGACCCGAGCTAAATGTCCAAGAAGAAAAGCAACAGCGGCCTGCGCTTCCAGCCGGCTGGCGGCAACCGCAGCCCCCAGGTCCCGGTGGGCAAGAAGCAGCGCCTGGAAATCGAGCGCCTGGCCGGTGATGGCCGGGGCATTGCCTTCCACGAAGGGCGCACCTGGTTCGTCAGCGGCGCCCTGGCCGGTGAGGCCGTCGAGGCGCGGGTGCTCAATGCCCGTGGCAAAGTGGTCGAGGCCCGCCTGGAGCGCCTGCTGCAGGCCAGCCCCGAACGCCGTCAGGCACCGTGCCGGTATTACGAACGTTGCGGAGGCTGCAACCTGCAGCACCTGCCGCACGAAGCGCAGCTGGCGCTCAAGCAGCGCACCCTGGCAGAGCAGCTTCAGCGGGTGGCCGGCGTGCAGCCCGAGGAATGGGCCGCACCGCTGAGTGGGCCGGAGTTCGGCTACCGGCGCCGCGCCCGCGTGGCCGTGCGCTGGGACGCCAAGGCGCGTCAGCTGGAGGTCGGCTTTCGTGCCGAAGCCAGCCAGGACATCATTGCCATCGACGATTGCGCGGTGCTGGTACAGCCCTTGCCGTCGATTCTGCGCCATTTACCGACCGTGCTGCGCTCGCTGAGCAAGCCGCAGGCGCTGGGCCATGTGGAACTGTTCAGCGGTACTGCCGAGGCGCTGCTGGTGCGCCATGTCGCGCCGTTGCCCGCCGAAGACCTGGCCAGGCTGCAGGCGTTCTGCGAACAGGCCAATGCCCAGTTGTGGCTGCAGGGCGAAGGGGAGCCGGCGCCAGTGGACCCGGCCGCGCAGCTGGGCTTTGCCTTGGCGCCCTGGCAGTTGGAACTGGCCTGGCGCCCAGGTGACTTCGTACAGGTGAATGCCCAGGTCAACACGGCAATGATAGAGCAGGCGCTGGCCTGGCTCGCACCGCAGGCCGACGAGCGCGTGCTGGACCTGTTCTGCGGCCTGGGCAACTTCGCCCTGCCACTGGCCCGGCAGGCGCGCGAGGTAGTGGCAGTGGAAGGAGTGCAGGCCATGGTCGATCGGGCCGCGGCCAATGCCCGGAACAACAATGTGCATAACGCACGGTTTTTTCAGGCCGATTTATCGCAGCCTTTGGCGGGTGCCGGATGGGCCGCCGAGGGCTTTTCTGCGGTACTCTTGGATCCACCGCGCGACGGTGCTTTCGAGGTGGTGCAAGGCATCGCCCGCCTCAAGGCCAGAAGGCTGGTCTATGTATCGTGCAACCCGGCCACGCTGGCGCGAGACGCGCAGGTGCTGGTCGGCCAGGGGTACCGGTTAAAAAGGGCCGGGATTCTCGACATGTTTCCTCAGACGGCGCATGTCGAGGCCATGGCGTTATTCGAAGCGGGCTAGCTGACTGGCCCCTTGGTGCGGCTTTCATGGAATGGTGGCCGCACGGTGATCGCCAGCGCACCCGTGTGGTGTGCTGTATGGAAAGGTAAAACAAAGATGGTACAGGTGAGAGTGCACCAGCCGGTCAACACCGACGGCAGTATCAATCTCGAAGCATGGTTGGACCATGTGGTAAGCGTCGATTCGGCACTGGATCGCGCAGCGCTGAAAGAGGCCTGCGAGTTTGCCCATGAAGTCGAGAAAAAGGGCAACCCGGCCAAGCATTCCTGGGCGGACGGTACGTCCAGCTTCCAGGCGGGCCTTGAAATCGCGGAAATCCTAGCCGACCTCAAGCTCGACCAGGATTCCCTGGTGGCGGCGGTCATCTACCGCTCGGTACGCGAGGGCAAGGTGACCCTGGCCGAGGTCAGCCAGCGCTTTGGCCCGGTAGTGTCCAAGCTGATCGACGGTGTGCTGCGCATGGCCGCCATCAGCGCCAGCCTCAGCCCGCGCCAATCGCTGGTGCTGGGCTCGCAGGCGCAGGTCGAGAACCTGCGCAAGATGCTCGTGGCCATGGTCGACGACGTGCGCGTGGCGCTGATCAAGCTGGCCGAGCGCACCTGCGCGATCCGTGCGGTCAAGGCCGCCGACGACGAGAAACGCCTGCGTGTCGCGCGCGAGGTGTTCGATATCTATGCGCCGCTGGCGCACCGCCTGGGTATCGGCCACATCAAGTGGGAGCTGGAAGACCTTTCCTTCCGCTACCTCGAACCCGACCAGTACAAACAGATCGCCAAGCTGCTGCACGAGCGCCGGCTGGACCGCGAGCGGTTCATCAGCGAGGTTATGAACCAGCTGCAGAACGAGCTGCTGGCCACTGGCGTCAAGGCCGACATCAGCGGCCGGGCGAAACATATCTATTCGATCTGGCGCAAGATGCAGCGCAAAGGCCTGGAATTCAGCCAGATCTACGACGTGCGCGCGGTACGCGTGCTGGTGCCGGAAATTCGCGACTGCTACACCGCGTTGGGCATCGTGCATACCCTGTGGCGGCATATCCCCAAGGAGTTTGACGATTACATCGCCAACCCCAAGGAGAACGGCTATCGCTCGCTGCACACCGCGGTGATCGGCCCCGAGGGCAAGGTGCTGGAAGTGCAGATCCGTACCCACGGCATGCACGAGGAAGCCGAGCTTGGGGTATGTGCCCACTGGCGCTACAAGGGCACCGACGTCAAGTCCAGTTCCAACCATTACGAAGAGAAGATCTCCTGGCTGCGCCAGGTGCTGGAGTGGCACGAAGAGCTGGGCGACATCGGTGGCCTGGCCGAGCAGCTGCGGGTCGACATCGAGCCGGACCGGGTCTATGTGTTCACCCCGGACGGCCACGCCATCGACTTGCCAAAGGGTGCCACGCCGCTGGACTTCGCCTACCGCGTGCACACCGAAATCGGCCACAACTGCCGCGGCGCCAAGATCAACGGGCGCATCGTGCCGCTCAACTACAGCCTGCAGACCGGCGAGCAGGTCGAGATCATTACCAGCAAGCACGGCAATCCCAGCCGTGACTGGTTGAACTCCAACCTGGGCTACGTCACTACCTCGCGGGCACGGGCCAAGATCGTGCACTGGTTCAAGCTGCAGGCACGCGATCAGAACGTCGCTGCCGGCAAGACCTTGCTCGAACGCGAGCTCAGCCGCCTGGGCCTGCCGCAGGTGGATTTCGAGCGCCTGGCCGAGAAGACCAACGTCAAGACCGCCGAGGACATGTTCGCCTCGCTCGGTGCCGGCGACCTGCGCCTGGCGCACCTGGTCAACGCCGCCCAGCAGCTGCTTGAGCCCGAGCGCATCGAGCAGATCGAACTGGTACCGCGCAAGCCCACCGGGCCGCGTACCGGCAAGCGTGGCGACATCCAGATCCAGGGTGTCGGCAACCTGCTGACGCAAATGGCCGGCTGCTGCCAGCCGCTGCCGGGCGACGCCATCGTCGGCTACATCACTCAGGGCCGCGGTGTGAGCATCCACCGCCAGGACTGCGCTTCGGTGCTGCAGTTGGCGGGCAAGGAACCGGAGCGCATGATCCAGGTAAGCTGGGGGCCGATCCCGGTGCAGACCTACCCGGTCGACATCGTCATCCGTGCCTACGACCGCCCGGGCTTGCTGCGCGATGTGTCGCAAGTGCTGCTGAACGAAAAGATCAACGTGCTGGCGGTGAACACCCGCTCGAACAAGGAAGACAACACCGCGCTGATGTCGCTGACCATCGAGATTCCAGGCCTGGATGCGCTGGGGCGCCTGCTGGGGCGGATCTCGCAGTTGCCCAACATCATCGAGACGCGGCGTAATCGTACACCTTGAGACCGCGGTGCCTGCTTCGCGGGCTTGCCCGCTCCCACAGGCAAGATGCAGATTTCGAAACCTGCATGCATCCTGTGGGAGCGGGCAAGCCCGCGAAGAAGCCACCACCGAAGGACCTGCCTGAATGACCTACACCCTCGAAGACCTGCTGCACCTCATGGCCCGCCTGCGCGACCCGCAGTACGGCTGCCCGTGGGACCTGAAGCAGAACTACGCGAGCATCGTCCCGCACACCATCGAAGAGGCCTACGAGGTTGCCGATACCATCGAGCGTGGCGACTTCGAGCACCTGCAAGGTGAGCTGGGCGACCTGCTGTTCCAGGTGGTCTACTACAGCCAGCTGGCCCGCGAGGAGGGGCGTTTCGAGTTCGACGGCGTGGTCGACAGCATCACCCGCAAGCTCATTCGCCGTCACCCGCATGTATTCCCCACCGGCGAGCTGTATGCGCCGGTGGACACCCCCAGCCTGAACGAGGCCCAGGTCAAGTCACGCTGGGAAGAAATCAAGGCTGAAGAGCGCGCGGAAAAGAGCCAGCCCGAACAGCTGTCGTTGCTCGACGACGTACCAGCGGCATTGCCGGCGTTGTCGCGGGCAGCCAAACTGCAAAAGCGCGCGGCCACGGTCGGTTTCGACTGGCCTGCGGCATTGCCGGTGCTGGACAAGGTGCGCGAAGAGCTGGACGAAGTGCTGCAGGCCATGGCCGACGGCGATGCCGATGCGCTCGAGGATGAAATCGGCGACCTGTTGTTTGCCGCCGTCAACCTGGCCCGCCACCTCAAGCATGACCCGGAACACGCCCTGCGCCGTGCCAATCGCAAGTTCGAGCGGCGTTTCCGCTTCATCGAACAGGCATTGCGCGACAGTGGCCGCCCCATCGAAGATTGTAACCTTGATGAACTGGATGCCCTTTGGGGTGAAGCCAAACGTCAGGAAAAGAACCTGCCCAGCTGCGGCTGAGCTGTTGCATAAGTGAGTGAACATTCATGAGCCTTTCCCTTCGCGACCAACTGCTCAAAGCCGGTCTGGTCAACCAGAAACAGGTTTCCCAGGCCAACAAGGCCGAGAAGAAACAGAAACGCCTGGAGCACAAAGGCCAGGTCGAGGTGGACGACAGCCAGCAGCGCATGGCCAAGGAAGCCATGGCCGAGAAGGCCAAGCGTGACCAGGAACTGAACCGCCAGCAGCAGGAAAAAGCCGAGCAGAAGGCCCGCGCCGCGCAGATCAAGCAGTTGATCGAAGCGACTCGCCTGCCGAAGCTGAGCACCGAGGATTACTACAACTTCGTCGACGACAAGAAGGTCAAGCGCATTGCCGTCAATGCCCTGATGCGGACCAAGCTGAGTAATGGTGCGTTGGCCGTGGTGTCGTTTGCCGGCGGCTATGAGGTGATCCCTCGGGAGGCGGCATTGAAGATCCAGGAGCGCGACCCTGGCCGTGTCCTGCTGCTGAACACCCATGTCGAGGAAGCGGACGAGGACGACCCGTACGCAGCCTACAAGATCCCTGATGATCTGATGTGGTAACCACGAAAAACCCCGCCTTGGCGGGGTTTTTCATTTGAAGATGGGTCATTGCGTGGCGCGCTGGTTTTCCAGGTTTTCCAGCTCTGTACGGTACTGATGCGCTTCATGTTCGTTGTGGAACATCCCCACCAGTTGGCCCTGTTGGTGCACATCCCAGATCCGCACACCAGCGGCCAGGCCTTCGTGGGACATTTTCGATTCGTCGCGTTCGGTTACTTGGACTGTCATCGTTAAACTCCACTGCTTCAGTTGGCTGCGACACTATGTCGCACAACCTCTTTATAGAGTTTGTTAGCAGGCTAAGTAAATAAAACAGGCATGAAACAAGTTTCATGATCAGCCTTTGGGCCGGCAGGTGCACTTTTGTAGGAGCGGGGGGGGGGGGGGGGGGGGGGGGGGGGGGGGGGGGGGGGGGGGGGGGGGGGGG